>NZ_CP015418.1:1272500-1545000 GCF_001633165.1 Rhodovulum sulfidophilum DSM 1374
GAGGCTGATCCCGTCGACCCCGGCCGTGTTCGCGGCCAGCGCGGCGTTCTCGGTCAGATATTGCGAATTCGGCGTTCCGTCGGTGGTGATGTTGATGAGGGTGGTATCCCCCAGCCCGTCATCGAGGAAAAGGTCGGTGATGTAGGTGATGGCCCCGGCGGTGTCGGTGCCGCCGCCATCCTTGTAGGCGGTCAGCACGGTCGACTGGATCGAGGCGATATTGGCGGCGGTCACGACGGTTGGCGGGACGACCGTATAGCTGGAGCTGCCGTAAGAGGTCACCGCCACCCGGTATTCGTTGTCGCCGCTGGTCGGGATCTTCGACAGCGCCGCCGAGAGGGCCGCCGTCGCGCTGTCGAAGTCGTACGGGCTCATGCTGTCCGACCCGTCGAGCACGAAGCCGAGGTCGATGACCGCTGCGCTGGCCGTTCCCGCACCGAAAAGGATGCAAATCACCGCCGCTGCGCCCCGAAGGGTGGTATTCATTGCCACAAGGATGCTCCTTCCTGAAAAATGGAAGGGGCAGGAAAAAGACACTTTTACGTAAACGGGATTGGAACCCTCCATGCCTACCCGTGCGAAGTGCCGCCAACCGGCCTTTCTGCGGCAAGCGATTCGCATCGATCCCCGGGGTTTTCGGTATTGCCGCCCGGACCGGCTGGCGCTACGGGTGCCGGTGCGTTCCCGCTGGCCCGCAGATCGGAACCCTCGTTGCCGGCCGGGCGGTGGAAGTTTAAAGATCTTGCGCGGTCGGGAAAGATTATTGCGCACAGTGGCGCGCAGACATATGATCCGCGAAAAAAGAACCGAAGGAGCAGCCATGCCCGGCAGCCGACTTGACGCCATCGACCGCAAGATCCTTGCCGAGCTGCAGGCCGACGGACGCATGACCAATGTCGAACTGGCGCGCCGGGTCGGGATTTCGGCTCCGCCCTGCCTGCGCCGCGTCCGCACCCTCGAAGAGGCGGGCTTCATTCGCGGCTATCACGCCGATATCAACACCCGCGAGCTGGGCTTCGAGGTTCAGGTCTTTGCGATGGTCGGGCTGCAGAGCCAGGCCGAGGCCGACCTGTCCCGCTTCGAGGCCCGCTGCCGGGCCTGGCCGCTGGTCCGCGAATGCCACATGCTGAACGGCGAGGTCGATTTCATCCTGAAATGCGTGGCGCCCGACCTGTCGAGCTTCCAGAGCTTCCTGACCGAAGAGCTGACCGCTGCCGAGAACGTGGCCAGCGTCAAGACGTCTCTGGTGATCCGCTGCGCCAAGGACGAGCCCGGCGTGCCCTTCGAGGTGCTTGAGGCCCGGCTGAGCAAGAGCGCCTGACCAAGCCCGCCCGCGCCCGTCAGGCTGCGTTCAGCTTCTCCATCTCGAAGACGGTCAGCCGGGGCACCTGCATCGGACCGAAGCCGTCGAAGCCGCTGACATGCGGGAACATCGACAGGAACCGCGGGCGGTTGCCATTGTCGATGAGAAGTCCGGCATTCTCGCCTGGGTGATAGCTTTCCACCTCGACCCCGTTGGCCAGAAGCACCTGCTGGCCGTTCAGGGCCAGATGATAGACCCGGGTCGGGCGCACCACGCGCAGCGCGATCAGCGCGGTGCCGTCGACGAACCCGGTGGCAGGGGCGAAGGCCGCCTCGGCACCGGTCAGGGCATGGCAGCGGGGATGGCGCATCAGCAGCCGCGCGCGCGGCCCCAGGACCAGGTCGGGCATCGGTCGGCCGAGGCCGAGGCTGTCGGCGGTAAGCCGGGTCAGCATGGCGATCTCGCCGCGTTGCCCGGCAGGCGGCGCCAGCACGGTCGAGCCGACCCAGAGCAGCGGTCGCGCTCCGGCTCCGGCGGTGTCGACCTCCATGCCGGGCACCAGATCCTCGACCGCCACCGGCCCCTGCGGGGTCGCGATCAGGGTGCCATGGGCGAAGGCGCAGAACGCCTCGTCGACATGCGGATCGGCGGGCATGGCGCGGATGAAGGATTGCGGGTTGCCGTCGGGGGTGATGCCCCAGACCTCGTAGCGGCGCATCGGCGGTTGCGGCCGGGCGACCGGAGATGCGGTCAGAGCCTGTTGCGGCACAAAGCCGAAGGCGCCACCAAAGTGGGTTCCCATGCGATCGTTCCTTCCGGTCCGGTCACATCTGCCATGGCCCCCACCAGGACGCAGAGAGACGATGTCAGTCTGCCAGAGCACCGGGCGTTCGTCAAAACGCTTGGGCCCGGTTGCCGGAACTGCATCGAATTGCGGGACAATGACTCTGCCGAAGCGGCTTTGTTGCCCGTTCGAGTCAGAATTCGATCCGGCTGCCGATGACCAGGCCGATCGACCGGTCGTTATGGATCCCGAAGATTCCCCCAAACCGCAGCCAGGTGCCCTTTCCGATCCGGCGCGAGACGGCGGGCGACAGCTTCACCCTCCGCGCTTCGGTGGCGCTATCCTCGCCCCAGAGTTCCAGCGTCAGCTGGGTGCGCGGGTTGGGCATGACGCCCAGCGTGATGTCGAGCTTGTAGTCCACGAGGGCGCTTTGCGGGCGGGTATCGGTGCGGGCGTCCAGATTGATCCAGCCGGTGCCGTCGGGGGTCGTGAAACCGGTGCCCCAGCTCACGCCCGTCCGGATCACCGGCTCGGTCAGCCCGCCCGGCGCGCCCGCTGCCCCGGCGCCGAATTCGGTGGCCAGCCGCCCGGGCATCCAGCCGAGCTCGGTGGCGAAGCGCAGGAAGGCGATGGCCTTCCAGTCATCGGCGTCATCGCCCTGGCCCGCATCGAGCCCGAGCGTCAGTTTCGGCGTCATGCCGTATTCGACATAGAGCGAATTGTAGCCCCAGCGGCTGTCCCAGGTCCGGTCGCGATTGGCCTCATGCGAGAAGGCCAGAAGCCCGGATCCCTTCTCCTGCAGCCAGGCGCCGGCCATTGCCGGAGAGGCCGTGCCAAGCGCTGCGCCCGATGCCGTCAGGGCCAGTACCAGGCGGCGGGCGCCCGCGCCGACAGCTGCGACGACAGCAGCGATGGCGGCGACGAAAGCGTCCGGCATGCCGGATGCGGCCGGCGCAGGGGGGGCACCAAGGCGCATGGGCGCTCCTTTCCCCGCGAGTTTCCGTCTGACGTGGTTAACCATACGTTAACTCAGGGCTCGGGCGCCGGATCGGTGCGTAATGGCATGGCCTACGGGGAGCTACCGGCGGGCTGCGGCGGATTGGGGCTGTGCAACGACCTCCGCTGCGGTATTCTGCGCTGCGGCATGGCAGAGGGGATCACATGGCGGGCACGATCATCACCATCGCGCAGCAGAAGGGCGGCTCGGGCAAGACCACGCTTGCGGCCAATCTGGCCGTGGCCTTCCGGCGCCGGGGGCTGGCCGTCGCGCTCATCGACACCGATCCGCAGGGCAGTCTCGGCCGCTGGTTCATGACCCGGATCGAGGGTCGCGAGGCGCCCGACATGGAATTCTCGACCGCCTCGGCCTGGGGGGTTGGCTACGAGACCGGCAAGCTGGCGCGCGACCATGACGTGGTGCTGATCGACACCCCGCCCAAGGCCGACAGCGACCTCCGCCCCGCGCTGCGCGCCGCCGATCTGGTGCTGGTGCCGGTCGCGGCCTCGCATGTCGATCTGTGGGCGACCGAGGGCGTGCTGGACCTGGCCCGACGCGAGGACAAGCCCGCGATCGTGGTGCTGAACCGGCTGAAGGCCAAGACCCGGCTTGCCGCCGAGATCGCCGAGATCGCGGGCGGGATGGACGCCGATCTGGCGACGGTCCGGCTCGCCAACCGCGTCAGCTATGCCGAGACCCTGGGGCGCGGCCTTGGCGTGCAGGAAGCCGGGCGCCGGGGGCCGGGCGCGGACGAGATCGAGGCGCTGGCCGAGGAGGTTCTGGTCGCGCTGGCCGATTGACGGCTACCAGCCTTCGGGGCCGGGACTGCCCTTGACGATTCGGGTGAGATTCGGCGTCACCCGGTCGTCATGAAAACCGCCCAGCAGATGCCTCGCGGTGATCCCGCCGAGCCGGCAGGCATCGGCCCGCCCGACATGGAAGGCGACAGGACCAGCAAGGGCCGCGATGGCGGGCACGGGGTCCGGATAGCTCCAGGGCGCATCTGGGCGCCGTGCGTTCGCCTGTTCTAAGGTCGAAACAGGCGCCCCAGCCCTTCCATTCGCAGAAGCCTCGCCCTGCGCCCGGCCGCAACAGTCCGGGTGCCAAGTCCTCGGGCGGAAAGCAACAGCTCGTGGCGTGAGGGGCGCGAGCACCCGCAGGTCGCGCCGGTCCAGGATCTGTCCGGCGAAGACGACTTCAAAGGCCACGTCCGCGGGCGCGAACTGGGGCGGGTGCGGACATCCTCGGGCGGCAGGGCCATTCGCGCCAGATAGTCCAGTCCGGGCCGCCCGGAAGCATCCATGGGGGCGGGAATTGAGGTTGTAGGAATTGACGGCGGTCGAATTGACGGGGCGGATCGGGCGCGGCAGGCTCGGGCGATGAGCAGAGCCTTTCTCGTTCTCGGTGCGGCGATGCGGGGGGCAGGCCGGCCCGGACCCGCGCTGATCCGCCGGGCCGAGCATGCGGCGGCACTGTGGCGGGCCGCGCCCGAAACGCTGGTCGTGACCTCGGGGGCGGGCGGCGAGGCCGAGGCGGCGGCCGCGATCTGCCGGGCGGCCGGGGTCCCGCCCGAGCGGCTGATCTGCGAAAGCGCCGCGCGCAGCACTGCCGAGAACATCGCCTTCTGCTGTCCGATCCTTGCCCTAAGCGGGATCTGCAGGGTGACGCTTGTCACCGATGGCTATCACGCGCCCCGGGCGCTTTTTCTGGCGCGGCGGGCGGGGCTTTCGGCCGATGCAAGCTGCCCGCCCCGTCCGCCCGGGCCGCCGGGGCGTCGCGTTCTTGTGCTGCTGCGGGAGGGGGCAGCGATCGCGAAGGCGCTGGCGCTCAGCGCGACAGGCCGACCGTGAAACTGTAGGGTCATTCCGGCCCCGGATCCGCCTTGTGGCGTCGGGCTGCCCGTGCTCATGTCGCGATCCCGGCGCAGCCCGTAAGGGCGCGGTCAGTCTTGCGCCGTTGGAATTTCGGGGGCTTTGATGCCGATATGGGCGGCATATTCCTCCAGAGGCTCCGTGCCCTGGCCGTTCCGAAGGACAAGGGCCAGCGTCGGGGTCGCGCTAGAAAGGGCAGAGGGGGCATGGCCTCATCCACGTGCCTATATCCGGCGTGAGGCTTTCCGGGCGCGTCAATGGAAGGGTGCCTGCGACCCTGCCTGGTGTCAGCCAAAACCGACGTCGTTGCGGATTGCTGACCCGGATCGCATATCCCGAAGCGGAAGCGGCCTTTCCTGCGGGCGGCCGCGCCTTGTGCCTAGCTCGGCGAGCTGTCTTCCTGTTGCGTGTCGCGGTTTTTCCCGGCCAACATGTTGGCGTAGAGGGCTTCCATGATCTTGCGGAAGGCCAATAGCTCGTCTTCGGTGAACTGATCCGAAAACGCGGCAAAGGTTCGGACTTCCCGCTCGCGGATTGCGCCGATCAGTTCTGCGCTTTCAGGGGTCAGCCGATAGAGGAACGACCTTGCGCGATCCGGGTTCGGCGTCTTGTCGATCATTCCCGCTTCCAGCAGGGCCTTGAGCTCGCGGGCCACGAACTGCCGCTTCATGTCGAGCCAGTCCGTCAGCATCGGCGCTGTCGCGCTCTTCGCTTCGCTCAGCGCCTCGAGGATTGCCCTCTGGCCGACGGTAATGCCGGTTCCTTGCAAATCGCGTTCCACGCGCGCGGTTATACGACGCAGAAGCGGTCGTATGAGGCGGACACCGCCGTAAAGAGTGTCTCCGGGGGGCAAGCGCGTATCCTCATTTTTGTCAACTGAGTTGACGTTTTGTCGGGTCTCCTGTAGGGTGCAGGTTATAGAGACGGCTCAAATGGGGCAGCAAGCAATGTCATTCGATAAACTTGCGGAAAGGCAGATCCTCAAGGCGCAGGCCGAAGGCGCGCTGGATCATCTCGAAGGAGAAGGAAAGCCGTTATCGGTTCGTCCGCACGAAGACGCGGTCGGCATCGGCATGCGGATCATGGCCGAAGCCGGTACGCTTCCGCGCGAATTCGAATTGAAGAAGGCCGTGGACAAGCAGTTCCTGGTCTTGCAGGCGACCACCGGCGCCTTGGAACGAAAGGCCGAAATGAAGAAGCTGGCCGATCTCACGTTGCGGCTGGAAATCGAACGAGAGGCGCGGCGCAGCTTTTTCAAATGATGGGCGCCTTGCAAGACGAGGTCATGCGCCCGGAGCCGCGCCGCCGCCGTCTTGCTGCCGGAAAACGGGGGCGGAGGTCGTGTCACGGGCGCCCGGTGTCCGCATTCCTGCCGACCTCCGGACCCGCGCCCTGCTTCGAGAGGCCGGTTCGGGGACATGCCTGAGAACCGGGCCGGGATTGCCCGACACGGCTCAGGGCAGGATCCGGGGCGCCCGGCGCGTCAGTCGTAGCTGGCGGCGACCTCGTACATCACCGGCTCGAAGCTCTTGCAGAGCTCGGCGAAGCGGCGGGTATGGCCGCGCATCTCGTCGCTGCGCAGCATCGCCTGGAAATCCTCGCGCCGCCGCCATTGCGAATAGTTCGCGATCCGGGTCTGGGCGTCGTTCACATGCAGGGCCGCGCCGATGAAACCGGGCTGTTTCGAGATGAAGGCGGCGAAGGTGTCCTGCAGCTCGTCGAGCAGGTCCTGGCAGGTGCCGGGCGTGACCTCGAAGGTGGTGATCACGGTCTGCAGGTCTGCCTGGGGAGTGATCTGGGGCATATCGGTCTCCGATCTTCCTGGGTTGGGTGACGCTCAGCGCACGACGTGAACGGCGCAGGGGGCGTGGCGCACCACGCGGGCGGCGGTCGAGCCGAGGAAATAGTCCGTCAGATCGGGGCGATGCGAATGCATCACGATGAGATCGACGCCATGGCGTTCGGCATAATCGACGATGGTGATCCCGGCATGGCCGGTGACCACGCGGATCCCGATATCGGACACGCCCGCCAGCGCCCCGGCCAGCTCCTGCCGGATTGCCGCGCGGGTTTCCTCCTCCTGTCCCTCGGGCAGGTATTGCGACACATAGGGGGGAATTGCCTCGGCAACAGTCAGCACCGTGATCGTGCCGGCCTCGGCGCGCAGCCTGCGCGCGATCTCGAGCACATCGCCCAGATCGGGCGCGTGATCGATCGCCACCGGCACGAGAATATTCGCATACATGGTTTCGGAACCTCCCGTTCTGTCGCCGAGGATCGCATCGCCGCGCTGCGCGATCCTTGACGTAAATCATGCCCTTGGACCCTAGAGATGTCGCACGGGGCTGAAAACCGGTTTTCCGTGCGGGCGTCCCGGGGATGGGCGGGCTCAGTCTTGCGCAGGCGCGTTCAGCTGGGCCTCGAGATGTGCCACGATGGCATCGAGAATGGCGATCCGATGCGCGCCGGGCGGCCGGATCGCATAATAGCCGACGCCGATTTCGGGCCGGAACGGGATCGCGACCAGCGCCGCCCCGGCATTCGCGCGCGCCGCGCGGATCGAGATTTCGTCGACGATGGCGACCCCCATGCCGTCGGCCGCGAAATGGCAGCAGTTCAGCATCGAGCTTTCCATCAGGCTGGCCGGGGCACCGGCGGCCTGGGCCAGCGCGCTGTCGAGCGCCAGCCGCGCCGGTGAGTTCCGCCCCGGGATCAGCAGCCGCTCGCCGGCCAGGTCGTCGGGGGTGCAGACCGCGCGCCCGGCCAGCGGATGCCCGGGCGGCACGGCCGCGACTGCGGTCATCTGACGCAGCGGCCGGGCGCGGTCATCCATGCGCTGGCGACGATAGACGAAGCCGATATCGTATTGCGCGTTCTCGACCATCTCCCAGACATGGCGGCTGTTCTCGACATCGATCACCAGCGGCACGTCGCGACGATCGCCGATCACATCGCGGATGGCGCGCTGCAGATAGGGCCGCACCAGCGAGGTGACGGTGCCGATCCGGATCACGATGTTCTTGTGATCGCGTATATCTTCGGCGGCCTGGGCGATCTGGTCGAGCCCGAGATAGAGCCGCTCGACCTCGCGATAAAGCAGCGAGGCTTCCGGCGTCGGGTCGAGCCGCGCGCCGCGGCGCTGGAAAAGCGACAGCCCGATCGTTTCCTCCAGGTCGCGGATCAGGCGGCTGACGGCCGGTTGTGTCACATGCATGGCGGCGGCGGCCGAGGTGATCCCGCCGGTCATCATGACGCTTCGGAACGCTTCGACCTGTCTGTGGCGCAATCGCATGATCTTCCATTTCTATAACATTCGCGCATGATGGACATACCAAATACAATTTCATGACCATTCACAAAATGGCTAACTTTTGGTCGGCCCGAAGGGCGGATGCGGGTCGCCCTTGTGACACGAAGGAGTTTCCGGATGAAACGCTTTGCCTCGGTGGCGATACTCGCGGCCAGTGCCGCTTTCTTGCCTTGGGTCGTCTCGGCACAGTCGCTGACCGTCGGCCTTGCGGCCTCGACCACCTCGATGGACCCGCAATTCTATGTCGTCGGCCCGAACAGCGCGATGGCGCGCAACATCTTCGACGGGCTGGTCAACCAGGACGACAAGCAGCAGATCCAGCCCGCGCTGGCCGTGTCCTGGAGCGTGATCGACGACACCACCTGGGAATTCAGGCTGCGCGAGGGCGTGACCTTCCATGACGGCAGCGATTTCACCGCCGAGGATGTGGTGGCCAGCCTCAACCGGGTGCCGATGGCCTCGAAGAACAGCCCCAGCTCGTTCATGCCCTATGTCAAGGCGATCACCTCGGTCGAGGCGGTCGACCCGATGACGGTGCGCATCACCACCGCCGCGCCGACGCCGCTTTTGCCGAACGATCTCAGCCGGATCGCGATCCTGCCCGCCGAGGATGCCGAGGTCACGACCGAAGAGATGAACGCGGGCAAGGGCGTGATCGGCACCGGACCGTTCGAATTCGTCTCCTGGGTGCCCGACAGCGAGGTCAAGGTCACCCGCAACGACGCCTACTGGGCCGGTCCCGCCGCCTGGGAAGAGGTGACCTTCAAGGTCTTCAAGAACAACAGCGCCCGGGTCGCGGCGATGCTGTCGGGCGATGTCGACATGATCGAGAGCATCCCGACGGCCGATACCCGCCGCCTGAAATCGGCCGACGATCTCAAGGTGGTCTCGGTCGCGGGCAACCGGGTGATGTATCTGCACATGGATCAGGGCCGCGAGGTCTCGCCCTTCGCGACCGGTCCCGACGGCAGGAACCCGCTGCGCGATGCGCGCGTGCGCCGGGCGCTGTCGCTGTCGCTGAACCGCGAGGCCATTGTCGACCGGATCATGGACGGCCAGGGCGTGCCCGCGGGGCAACTCGTGCCCGAGGGCTATTTCGGCTACGACCCGTCGATAAAGGTCGATCCCTACGATCCGGCGAAGGCGAAGGAACTGCTGGCCGAGGCCGGCTATCCGGACGGCTTCAAGCTGACCTTCCACGCCTCGAACGACCGCTACCCCAATGACAGCCGCGTGGCCCAGGCCATCGGCCAGTTCTTCAGTCGGATCGGCATCGACACCTCGGTCGAGACCCTGCCCGCGAGCGTCTATTTCTCGCGCGCCTCGAACCTCGAATTCAGCTTCATCATGGGCGGCGCCGCGGTCGAGACCGGCGAGGCATCGGGCGTGCTGGGGCCGCTTCTGGAAACCTATGGCGACAGCGCCGGGCGCGGCAACCGGGGCCGCTATTCGAACCCCGACTTCGACGCGGCGCTGCAACAGGCGCGCCAGACCCTCGACGCGCCGACGCGCCGCGGTCTGCTGCAGAAGGCGACCCGCATCGCGATGACCGATCTCGGCGTGATCCCGGTCTTCTACCTCGCCAATACCTGGGCGCTGGAGGACGGGCTGAGCTATCCGGGCCGGTCCGACGGCTACACCCTCGCCTATGAGGTCACGGCCGAATGAGCGCGTCGCGGGAGCCGGGCTTTCACGGCGTCTTTCCTTATCTGGTCTCTCCGCTCGATGCCTCGGGCGGGGTCCGGGAAGGCGTGATGGTCGCGCTTGTCGAGCGGCTGATCGCGGCGGGGGTCCATGGGCTCGCGCCGCTGGGCAGCACCGGCGAATTCGCCTATCTCTCGAACGATCAGCGCCTGGCGGTTGCCCGGGCGGTGATCCGCGCGGCGAAGGGACGGGTGCCGGTGGTGCCGGGCGTCGCCTCCACCTCGACCGCCGATGCGGTGGCGCAGACGCGGGCCATGGTCGCGGCCGGGGCCGATGGCATTCTCGCCATCCTCGACGCCTATTTCCCGGTCGGTGAGGCCGGGGTCGCGGCCTATTTCACCGCCATCGCCGAGGCCGCCGAGGGCCTGCCGGTGGTGCTTTACACCAACCCGAACTTCCAGCGTTCGGACCTGACGCTGCCGGTGATCGACCGGCTCAGCCGGGTGCCGAACATCCGCTACATCAAGGACGCCTCCTCGAATACCGGGCGGCTCCTGTCGATCCTGAACCGCTGCGGGGACCGGATCGAGGTCTTTGCCGCCTCGGCCCATATCCCGGCCTGCGTGATGATGATCGGCGGCGTCGGCTGGATGGCGGGCCCGGCCTGCATCGTGCCCGAGCAGAGCATCGCGCTTTACGAGGCCGCCCGGGCGGGCGACTGGGAACGGGCGATGGACCTGCAGCGCCCGCTCTGGCGCATCAACGAGCTTTTCGCGCGCTATTCGCTGGCGGCCTGCATCAAGGCCGCACTCGAGGTGCAGGGCTTCGAGGTGGGCGATCCCGTGGCGCCGCAAACCCCGCTCGATGCGGTGGCGCGCGGCGAACTGGCCCAGGTGCTGGGCGCCATCGGTGCGCTTTGACCGGCCGGGCGCGCCTCTTGTGAAGAACGGTTCCATGACGACACCCATTCCCGTGATTTTCGACTGCGATCCCGGCATTGACGACGCCATCGCGCTGCTTGGGGCCTTCGCGGCGCCCGAACTCGATATCCGCGCGATCCTTGCGGTCTGCGGCAACCAGCCGCTCGAGCGCACGCTGCGCAATGCGCTGCAGATCTGCGAGCTGGGCGGGCGCGAGGATATTCCCGTCCATGCCGGCGCGCATCGTCCGCTTTGCCGCGACCCGATCCACGGCAAGTTCCATGGCGAGAACGGGCTGGGCGACACGCTTCTGCCCGACCCGCTGAAGCGGCCCGAGCCGGTCGGCGCGGTCGAGGCGCTGATCGACCATCTGGGGCAGGCGGCGCGGAGCGCGGGGCCGAAGATCACGCTGTGCTGTCTCGGGCCGCTGACCGATCTTGCGCTGGCCCTCAGGCTTGCGCCCGACATCGCCGCGGGCATCGAGCGGGTGGTGATGATGGGCGGCGCCTTCCGCGAGCCCGGCAACCGCTCGCTCACCTCCGAATTCAACATGCTGGCCGATCCCCATGCCGCCGCCATCGTGTTCGCGGCCGGGCTGCCGATGACCGTGCTCGGGCTCGACGCCACCCATCAGGTGATGCTGCGGCCCGAACATGTGGCAAGCTTCGCCGCGGTCAGCGGCCGGATCTCGCGCAGCGTGGCCGGGCTGATGGCGTTCTGGGACCGCAACGACCCGCAGCGCTACGGCTCGCGCGGGGGGCCGCTGCACGACCCGCTGGTGACCGCCTTCCTGCTGGCGCCCGAGCTGTTCGAGACCCGTCCGGCCCGGGTCTTTGTCGAGACCGAGAGCCCGCTCTGCCTTGGCCAGACCGTGGCCGACTGGTTCGGCAAGACCGGTGCGCCCGCCAATGCCGATATCGCCATCGGGGTCGATGCCGGGGGCGTGATCGAGCTGTATCTCGAGCTGCTGGCACGTTATGGCACCGGCGCCGCGGCATGAGGCGGATCCCGGTCATCATCGATACCGACCCCGGCGTCGATGACGCCGCCGCGATCCTGATGGCGCTGGGTTCGCCCGAACTCGACGTGCTGGGCATCACCACGGTTGCCGGCAATGTGGGGCTGTCGGCCACGCTGACCAATGCCTGCCGGATCGTGGGGCTGACCGGACGAACCGATCTGCCGGTGATGGCGGGCGCGCGCGGACCGCTGATGCGCGATCAGGTCTTCGGCAAATATGCCGCGATCGGCGCCTTTCCGGTGCCGCTTCTGGGCGGCCCCGCGGTCGTGCCCAGCAGCGAGAACGCGGTGCGCTTCATCGCCCGCACCGCGCGCGCCGCCGCCGAGGCGGGCACGCCCCTGACGATCTGCGCCATCGGGCCCCTGACCAATATCGCGCTGGCCCTCGGCATGCATCCCGATGTCGGGCGCGGCATCCGGCGGATCGTCTGCATGGGCGGCGCCATCGCCACCCAGGGCCACCGCACCCCCTGGGCCGAGTTCAACATCTATGCCGACCCCCATGCCGCCGAGATCGTCTTCGGCTCGGGCGTGCCGCTGGTGCTGTTCCCGCTCGACGTGACGACGCAGGCGCTGTTCACCGAGGCGCATGTCGCGGAGTTCCGCGCCCGCGGCGGGGCAGCCGGGCGGGCGCTGGCCAATCTGCTGACCGAATACGACCGCAGCGACCCCGAGCGCTATGGCCGCCCGGGCGGGCCGCTGCACGATCCGATGACCATTGCCTGGCTCCTGCGGCCGGAGCTGTTCACAGGGCGCGCGGCGCGGATCGGGGTTCAGGTCGGCGGCGCCACCAGCGGCAGCACATTTGCCGATTTCAAGGCGCCATCGCCGCGCAGCGCGGTCATTACCGGGGTCGACGAGGCCGCCTATGTCGCGCTGGTCCTCGATCGCATCGCGGCCCATGGTGCGGGCAGGGCGGCGGCTTCGCAGAAGATGGAGACGGAATGAGCGGGTATCTCTTCAGCCGGTTGCTGCAGACGCTGGTGACGCTGTTCGTCATGTCGGTGCTGGTCTTTGGCGGGCTGCACATGGTCGGCAACCCGGTCGACGTGCTGCTGAGCCCGACCGCGACGCCGGCCGAGCGGCTGGAGGTGATCCGGTCCTTCGGGCTCGATCAGCCGGTCTGGGTGCAATACTGGATCTTCCTCAAGAACGCGCTTTCGGGCGATCTGGGCAATTCCTTCGTCTACAACCAGCCCGCGCTGCATCTGATCCTGCAGCGCATGCCCGCGACGCTGGAACTGGCCGCGGCGGCGCTGATCATGGCGCTGGCGATCGGGCTGCCGCTGGGGGTCTATGCCGGGCTGAGGCCGAACGGCGTTTTGGCGAAGTCGATCATGGCCTTCTCGATCCTGGGCTTTTCGCTTCCGACCTTCTGGATCGGGCTGGTGATGATCATGGTCTTCGCGGTCCAGCTGGGCTGGCTGCCCTCCTCGGGGCGGGGCGACACGGTCGATGTGTTCGGCGTGCCGCTGAGCCTGTTCACTCTCGACGGGCTGGCCCATCTGGCGCTGCCGGCCTTCAACCTCGCGCTGTTCAAGATCTCGCTGGTGATCAGGATCACCCGGGCGGGCGTGCTCGAGACGATGCAGCTCGACTTCGTGCGCTTCGCCCGCGCCAAGGGCCTGCCCGAGCGCCGCATCGTCCGCGTCCATGTGCTGAAGAACACGCTGATCCCGCTGATCACCGTGATCGGGCTGGAGCTCGGCTCGCTGATCGCCTTCGCGGTGGTGACCGAGACGATCTTCGCCTGGCCCGGCATGGGCAAGCTCATCATCGATTCCATCGCCGTGCTCGACCGGCCGGTGATCCTTGCCTATCTGATGATCACGGTGGTCATGTTCAGCCTCATCAACCTTACCGTCGACATCCTCTATTCGCTTGTCGATCCGCGCGTCCGGCTGGAGGGCAACTGAGATGGCCGCCCCGTCCGAAACCGCCCGGTCCGAAACCGCCCGTTCCGTCCATGCGGGTGCCGCCGCGGCGCCCGCTTCGGTCTCGCCGTTCCGCCAGACCATGGGCAAGCTCTTGCGCGACCCGCTGGCGCTGACCGGGCTTGTCATCGTCACGCTGCTGATGATCGGCGCGGTCTTCGCGCCGCTGATCGCGCCGCAGGACCCCTATGATCTCGCCCAGCTCGACATCATGGACGGGCGCCTCGGCCCGGGCTCGCAAAGCATGACCGGCATGGTCTATCTGCTTGGCACCGACGATCAGGGCCGCGATCTGTTCAGCGCGATCCTGTTCGGGCTCAGGACCAGCATTCTCGTCGGTCTGGCCAGTGCCGCCATCGCGCTGGTGATCGGCGCCTCGGTCGGGCTGTTCAGCGCCTATGCGGGCGGGCGGACCGACGCCTTCCTGATGCGGATCGTCGATATCCAGCTCAGCTTTCCGGCGATCCTGATCGCGCTGATCTTCCTCGCGATCCTCGGACAGGGCGTCGACAAGATCATCCTCGCCCTCGTCGTCACCCAATGGGCCTATTACGCGCGGACGATCCGCGGCTCGGCGCTGGTCGAACGCAAGCGCGCCTATGTCGATGCCGCGCGCTCGATGGCGCTGCCGGACCGGCGGATCCTGTTCCGCCACATCCTGCCGAACTGCCTTGCGCCGCTGATCGTCGTGGCCACCATGCGCGTCGCCTATGCGATCATGCTGGAAGCCACGCTGAGCTTTCTCGGCATCGGGCTGCCGGTGACGGAACCCTCGCTGGGGCTGCTGGTCTCGAACGGGTTCGAATACCTGCTGTCGGGCGATTACTGGATCAGCTTCTTCCCCGGCCTCGCATTGCTGGTGCTGATCGTCTCGATCAACCTGATCGGCGATGCGCTGCGCGATATCCTGAACCCCCGAAGGGAGGGCTGAGCGATGGATACCCCGGTTCTTTCCGTCGAGGAGCTGAGCGCGGCCTTCCGTGTCGAGGGCCAGTGGCGCACCGTCGTCGAGGGCGTGAGCTTCGATATCGGCCCGCAGGAGACGGTGGCGGTGGTGGGCGAGTCGGGCTCGGGCAAGAGCGTGACCGCGATGTCGATCATGCGGCTGCTGTCGCCCGCCAATTCCCGCACCGAAGGCCGGATCGTCTTCGAGGGGCAGGATCTGCTGGCGATGCCTCTTGATGACATGCAGGCGATCCGGGGCAACCGGATCGGCATGATCTTCCAGGAGCCGATGACCTCGCTGAACCCGGTCCTGAAGATCGGCGACCAGATCACCGAGGTGCTGCGGCGCCATCGCGGGATGGACGGCGCGGCGGCCGAGGCCGAGGCGGTGCGGCTTCTGGACCGGGTGCGCATCCCTTCGGCGGCGGCGCGGCTGGGTGAATATCCGATGAACTTCTCGGGCGGCATGCGTCAGCGCGTGGTGATCGCCATCGCGCTGGCCTGCGCGCCCCGGCTGCTGATCGCCGATGAGCCGACCACCGCGCTTGACGTCACGATCCAGGCCCAGATCCTCGAGCTGATCAAGACGTTGCAGGAGGAAGAGGGCATGTCGGTCCTCTTCATCACCCATGACATGGGGGTGGTGGCCGAGATCTCGGACCGGACCGTCGTCATGTATCGCGGCGAGGTGGTCGAGAAGGCCACGACCGCCGGGATCTTCCGCGCGGCGCGCCATCCCTATTCGCGGGCGCTCCTGTCGGCGGTGCCGCAGCTGGGCGCCATGGCGGGGCAGGACCGGCCGCTGCGCTTTCCGCGGGTCGACATGGCGACGGGCGAGATCGCGCCGCCGCCGCCCACCGCCGATACCGTGCGCGCCGACGAACCGCCGGTCCTGAAGGTCGACAATCTCGTGACCCGCTTTCCGGTCCGCAAGGGCCTGCTGCGCCGGGTCGTCGGCCGCATCCATGCCGTCGAGGACATCTCGTTCGAGCTGCGCCAGGGCGAGACCCTGTCGCTGGTGGGCGAAAGCGGCTGCGGCAAGTCGACCACGGGCCGGTCGCTGATCCGGCTGGAAGACCCCTCGGGCGGCAGCGTCGCGATGGACGGGCATGATGTGCGCGGCGCCGGGCATTCGGAACTGACGAAGATCCGCCGCGACGTGCAGATGATCTTTCAGGACCCGTTCGAAAGCCTCAACCCGCGCATCCGCATCGGCGAGGCCATCGCCGAACCGATGGTCGTGCACGGGCTGGTCTCGCGCCGCGAGGCGCCGGCGCGGGTTGCCGACCTGCTGGAACGGGTGGGGCTGTCGAGCGAGATGATGCAGCGCTTCCCGCATGAATTCTCGGGCGGCCAGCGTCAGCGGATCTGCATCGCCCGGGCGCTGGCGCTGGAGCCGAAACTGATCGTCGCCGATGAATCCGTCTCGGCGCTGGATGTCTCGGTGAAGGCGCAGGTCATCAACCTGATGCTCGATCTGCAGGAACGCTACGGGCTGGGATACCTGTTCATCAGCCATGACATGGCCGTGGTCGAGCGCATCAGCCACCGGGTCGCGGTGATGTATCTGGGCGAGATCGTCGAGATCGGCCCGCGCGCGGCCGTGTTCGAGAACCCCCGGCACCCCTATACCCGCAAGCTGATCGCCGCGGTGCCGGTGGCCGACCCGTCGCGCCGCCGCCGCCGGGTGGTTTCGGGCGACGAGATCCGCAGCCCCTATCGGCCGGCCGATTATGTCGCTCCGAAACGGCTTTACCGCGAGATCGGCGAGGGCCATTTCATCCAGATCCCGGAAAGCGAGGCTGCCGCATGATCGTCACCTTCGGTTCGCTGAATGCCGACCTGATCTTCTCGGTCGAGACGCTGCCCCGTCCGGGCCAGACCCTGATGGCGAAGGGGCTGGCCACCGAGGCGGGCGGCAAGGGCGCCAATCAGGCGCTGGCTGCGGCGCTTGACGGCGCCGAGGTGGCGATGGCGGGCGCGGTCGGGCAGGACGCGCTGGCCGAGGTCGCGCTGGCCGGGCTGAAGGGCCGGGTCGATCTTTCGCGCGTGGCCCGGCTGGAGGCCTCCACCGGCTGTGCCGCGATCCACCGCGATGCCGAGGGCCGGAACGAGATCGTGGTGGCGGGCGGCGCCAATCTGGCGGCCGCGTCGGGCGGCGTCGAGGATGCGCTGCTGGACCGCGCTTCGGTTCTTCTGTTGCAGATGGAGAACGACCCCGCCGAGATCGAGCGGCTCATCCGCCGCTGTCGGCCTGCCAAGGCGATGTCGATCCTGAACCTCGCTCCGGCCTATCGGCTCGATCCCGAGGTGCTGGGGCTTTGCGATCTGATCGTGGTCAACGAGGACGAGGCGGCGGCGATGGCGGGTTGGCTGGGCTGCGCGCCCGAACCCCGCGCGCTGGCTCTGGCCTCGGGCGCGGGCATCCTGCGCACGCTGGGCGGCGAGGGGGCCGAACTCTGCTGGCAGGGGCAGGAGGTTTCTATCCCCGCGCTATCCTGCACGGTGAAGGACACGACCGCGGCCGGAGACTGCTTCGTCGGGGTCTTCGCGGCGGCTCTGGATCGCGGCGAGACGCCCGAGGCGGCGCTGCGCCGGGCGGCGGCGGCGGCGGCCATCGCCTGCACCCGGATCGGCAGCCAGTCGAGCCTGCCCGAAGCCCGCGACACCGACGCCGTGCTGGCCGGCGCCGCAGTCTGACCCGCGGCGAAGACACCCCCCGTTTCAGCCCGCCAGCCTCGCCCTGATGGCCTTTGGGCGGCGGAGGAATGTGCCCGGCCGATGCCCCGCGCCTTGGCGGTCCCGATGACGGGCCGGGCGACGGATCGGGGCTCTGGCCGGGATCGGATGGCGGAAGGGGCAGGGCCGCTTCGGGTCGCGAGTGCAGCAAGCCCCCGATGAAGCGATCCTTGCGTCGTTGGGTTGTATTTGCGCAGGATTGTTTCGCCTGAGCTGTGTTTTCAGGCGATCCTGTTACCGACAACGGGCTTCTCGGCTTGTGCCGGGCGCCCGGTTCTGGTCTTGATATGGCCCGCGGGCCCGACCGGCCCGCCAAGGGACATCGCCCCGGACGGGCGGGCGCAAGACGGAGGAAACGGATGAAGGCTGTTCGACTGGGAGGCGGCGCGCTGGCCGCGCTGATCGCGGGGGCGATGATGCTGGGGACGGCCTCGGCCGAGACCCTGCGACTGTCGCATAATGTCGGCGACACCACGACCTGGCACAAGGGCGCCGAGAAATTCGGCGAGCTGCTGGCCGAGGCGACCGATGGCGACCTGAAGGTCCGGGTCTTCCCCAATGCGCAGCTTGCGGGCGGCGACCAGATGAAGATGACCGAGATGGTGGGCCGCGGCGCGCTGGATCTTGTCGTCACCTCGGCGATCAACGTCACGCCCCTGGTGCCCGAGATGGCGGTGTTCTCGCTGCCCTATCTTTACGGTTCCTATGACGAGGTCGACGCCACCACCCAGGGCGCGCCCGGCGAGATGATGGCCGAGATCCTTCTGGACAAGGGGATCGTCGTGCTGGCCTGGGGCGAGAACGGCTTCCGCGAGCTGACCAACAGCGTGCGCCCGGTGAAGACCCCCGAGGACATGCAGGGCCTCAACATGCGGGTGTCGGGGCCGATGTATATCGACGTGATGAATGCGCTCGGCGCCAACCCGACCCAGATGCAATGGTCCGAGACGCTGACCGCGCTGCAGCAGGGCGTGGTCGACGGTCAGGAAAACCCGATCGGCGCGGTGATCATCCCGCAGCAGGTCTACGAGATGCAGAAATACCTGACCGCCTGGCATTATTCCTACGATCCGGTCTTCCTCGGCGTCTCGCAGTCGAAATGGGACAGTCTCGACGCCGAGACCCAGGAGAAGATGCGCAAGGCCGCAGTCGAGGCGATGGCCTGGCAACGCCAGATCTCGCGCGAGGCGACCGCCTCGGGCGTCGACTTCCTGCGCGAGAAGGGCATGGAGGTCTACGAGCCGACCCCCGAAGAGCTTGAAGCCTTCCGCGCCGCGACCAAGCCCGCCTTCGACAAATGGTCCGAAAAGGTCGGCCCCGAGATCGTCGAGGCGTTCCAGTCGGCCATCGCCGACTCCAACTGACCCCTGGCGCGCCGGGCCGGTGCCGCCCGAGGGCAGGCTCCGGCCCGGCGCCTGCCCCTTGCGAAAGACCCGGTAGGCCTGCCCATGCGCTTCCTTCTTCGAGAGGCCGAGAAGATCGTCTGTGCCGTGCTGTTCCTCGGCATGACGGCGATAGGCTTTGCCAATGTCGTGGTGCGCTATGGCACCAATTACTCGCTGGCCGCGAGCGAAGAGCTACTGACCAACGGCTTTCTGCTGCTGACCGTGTTCGGGGCCGCCATCGCTGCGCGGCGGGGCGAGCATCTGGCGGTGACGCTGGTGCATGATCTGCTGCCGCGGCCGCTGCGCAAGCCGCTTTTCGTGCTGGCAGCAGGGCTTTCGGCGCTGCTGCTGGGGCTTTCGGCCTGGGTGTCCTGGGATGTGCTGGCCAATCTGCACGCCAACGGGATGCGGTCCTATGCGCTGGGCATCCCGGCCTGGTACTATCAGGCGGCGGTGCCCTTCGGCTTTGCGCTGATCCTGATCCGCTATCTGCAACATGTCCGCGAGGTGCTGGGCGGCGGCCCGGCCGAGCTGCCGCCGGAGACGCCCCATGTCTGATCTGATCCCCGGCCTCGGCGCGGGCAGCGAGATGGTGATCCTGTTCTTCGTGCTGATGGCGCTTCGGGTGCCGGTGGCCTTCTCGCTGGGGCTTTCGGCCTTCTATGCGATGGGACAGATCGGCTTCGGCTTCGATCTCGCGGGCGATCTGATCGCGGCGGGGGTGACCAAGTTCTCGCTGCTGGCGATCCCGTTCTTCATCCTGGCGGGCACGCTGATGGGCACCCTCGGCATCGCCGAGCGGATGATCCGCTTCTTCAGGGTGATGATCGGCTCGATGCCGGGCGGCATGGGCGTGGTGGGCACCGTGGTCTGCCTGTTCTGGGGCGCGGTCAGCGGCTCGGGCCCGGCCTCGGTCGCGGCCATCGGGCCGATGATCGTCAAGGGCATGGAGGAAGACGGCTATTCCCGCGCCTCTGCGGCGGGGCTGGTCTGTACCGGGGCCGCGCTGTCCATCGTGATTCCGCCCTCGATCGGGCTGGTGATCTATGGCGTGATCGCCGAGACCTCGATCTCGCAGCTGTTTCTGGCGGCCGTGGTGCCGGGGCTCTTCATGGGGCTGGTGATGCTGGCGACGCTGCCCTTTGCCGCGCGACGCGGCGCCGGGCGGGAGGCGCTTGACGCGCTGAGCCCTGCACCGCATGCGGATCTGCCCTATGGGCGGCGGCTGGCGGCGTCGTTCCGCGAGGCGTTCTGGGGGCTGCTGACGCCTCTGGTCATTCTGGGCGGCATCTATTCGGGGATCTTCACCCCGACCGAGGCCGCGCTTGTCGCCACGGTCTATGCGCTGGGGGTGGGGGCGATCGTCTACCGGACCCTCACGATAAGGGGGCTTTACGAGGCGCTGGCCGATGCCGCCGCCTCCTCGGCGGTGGTGATGCTGGTCGTGGCCTATGCCGGGATCTTCGGCTGGGTGGTGACGGTCGAGGATCTGGTCGGGACCTATTCCGGCGCGCTGCTGGGGCTGAGCGACAATCAATGGGTGATCCTGCTTGCGATCATGGTGATCCTGCTGGTCGCGGGCATGTTCATGGATGCGATCACGGTGATGTTCATCTCGCTGCCGATCTTCCTGCCGGTGATGCGCGAGATGGGCTGGGATCCGGTCTGGTTCGGCGTGGTGGTGATGGTCAACCTCGCCATCGGGCTGTTCACCCCGCCGGTCGGCATCAACCTCTATGTCGCGGCCAATGTGACCAAGCTGTCGATCGAGCAGATCGCCCGCGGCGCGGCGCCCTTCCTGCTGACAAGCCTGCTGGGGCTCGCGGCGGTCGCGGCCTTCCCGGAGCTGTCGCTGAAGCTGGTCGAGCTGCTGCGCTGAAGCGTTTCGGCATGACGCCTGGGCCTCGGCCCTGAAAACCCCTAGCTGCGGGCGATATGCCGGGCGCGCCTTGCAGACAGACACCCTTCCGGTGCCTTGGGCCAAGTTCTGGCGAAAGACCGTTTCGAGCCTTCCTGGAGGATTATTTCTATCTTGTCATAAAGGGCGACATGGTCGGCGCTCTCGATGTTCCTCCACGCCTTCGGCTTGGCGGCGGCTGGCGCAGTCTCGCTGGAATGGTGCGGGAAGCGCTTCTGCCCAAAGCGATCTTGAGCGGGTGTGGGGCGGCCTTCACCCTTCTGCTTGGGCCGCCGGTGACCTCGGCAGCGGAGAATGTTTCAGGCGCTCCTCGTTCGCGGGTCTTTTCGGCGTGCCAGACCTTTTCAGGAGCAGGCCGGGCCGAGAACAACCTCCGCTGGCGCAGTGGCCTGTTATCGTCCGACCAGTTCGTCCTGCGATCGCGGGTGGAAACGGCTTCGGCTGGGCCAGTATTACACACTTTTTCCGCGCAGTGGCTTCGCCTCAAAGCTCTGTGCGACAAGCCCCGATGGTCTTGCCTTCGGGGCGGCGTTGTCATGGAGCGCATTATCTCGTTGCAGGCGCGGATTGTATCGACCCACTGAAAACCTGCTCATGCTACAAGGGAGAACGTAGCCATCCCGAGGCGGACGGTCTACTACAAGCCGGTGAAGGCTGCGCCTAAGGTCGAGGCCCGCTTTTCCGAGCCGATCAAGAAGCTGATCGAGGAAGAGCCGTCCTTTGGCTATCGGACCGTGGCTTGGCTCCTGGGGTTCAACAAGAACACCGTGCAGCGGATCTTCCAGATCAAGGGCTGGCAGGTGCGCAAGCGTGCCGTGGGCATGCGACCTCGCATCCAGGCCGTGCCGTCGGTTGCGGCTGCGCCGAACGAGCGCTGGTCGACGGATCTCGCCCGTATCTGGACGGGCAAGGACGGCTGGGATTCCTTGGCGTTGGTGATCGACTGCCACAACCGCCGCCCTCATCAGGCCCTTGCCATGCGCACGCCTGCCGAGGCATTCACATTAGCGGCTTAACCTGAGCAGATTCAGCTGGGTCGATACACGCATGTGTTCCGCCAGCATCTTCTTCAGCTTGGCGTTCTCAGTCTCCAGGGCCTTCAGCCTCTTGACCTCGGACACTTCCATGCCGCCATACTTCGAGCGCCATTTGTAGAAGGTGCCATCGCTGATGCCGTGCTTGCGGCACAGTTCCTTGGCACCTATCCCGGCCTGATGCTCCTTCAAGATGCCAATGATCTGCTCTTCGCTGAAACGGCTTTTCCGCATCGTCTGTCTCCTCGTTTGGAGAACAGGCTAACCTCAAACCGCGGACTGCTCAGGGGAGCACGTCACATGCGGAAGGCTTCTGGTCACGGACAAGGCGATTGTCTTTGAAGGCGTTGAGAAGAACGAACGTCTCACCTGGGCGCAGGTTGCGAATTTGGAGGTGTTTCTTGACGGATTCACCATCTCCAAGCGCAGCGGTCTGCCGCGCACCTACCAGATTGACAGGCCGGATGCGACATTCGCGGCGGTGGTGGAGCTCATGCTGGTGCGAACGGCCTGATGGGCCTGGGCCTCGCGATTACGTGCCGGTTCAGACCGCACTGCTGCGTGCTCGATCAGGTCAGGCAAGGCTTGGGAGGTTTTGGTATGTCACCAATTTACCCTTTGGAAATGGGGTAAATGGTGGGCGACCCTGGAATCGAACCAGGCGTGGGTCTCCCCGGCGGATTTACAGTCCGCTGCCGCACCTTGCAGCGCGTCGCCCTGAGTGAGGCGCTGGATACGCAAGGCGCGCGGGCGCGTCAACAGGAAAATCCCTTGCGGCGGCGTCCTCGAGGCGCCATGGTCGCCGCCTGTCGGAAAGGGGCGATGACGTGGCCAAGAAACCTACCTGGGTGATCGAGAAGGAACGCGCGCGGCGGGCTGCTGCGGCCGAAACCGTCTGGTTGTTCGGGTTGCATGCCGTGCGCGATGCGCTGGAGAATCCGCTGCGCGAGAAGCTGCGGCTGGTGGCGACGCGGAATGCGGCCGACCGTCTTGCCTCGGCCATCGCCGCTGCCGGGATCGAGCCCGAGATCAGCGATCCGCGCCGCTTTGCCGCGCCGCTCGACCCGGACTCGGTGCATCAGGGCGCGGCGCTCGAGGTCAAGCCGCTGGACTGGGGCAAGCTCGGCGAGGTCTGCGACCCGGGGCAGGGACCGGCCCTGACGGTGCTGCTGGACCGGGTGACCGACCCGCATAATGTCGGCGCGATCCTGCGCTCGGCCGAGGTGTTCGGAGCCCGGGCGGTGATCGCGCCGCACCGTCATTCCGCGCCCGAGACCGGGGCGCTGGCCAAGACGGCCTCGGGGGCGCTGGAACGCCAGCCCTATCTGCGGGTGCCGAACCTGGCCCGGACGATGGAAGAGCTGAAGGGCATGGGCTACACATTGCTCGGGCTGGACGGCGAGGCCGGGCAGACGCTGGGCGAGGGGCTTGCCGGGCTGGGCGCCGCGCCGGTCGGGCTGGTGCTGGGGGCCGAGGGCCCGGGCTTGCGCGAGCTGACGCGGAAGACCTGCGACGGGCTGGTGCGGATACCGGCGGCGGGCGGGTTCGGCTCGCTCAATGTCTCGAATGCTGCGGCGGTGGCGCTTTATGCGGCGGCACAGGAGCAGGCACAGAGCCGATAGAGGGCCGAAGGTCCGGGTCGGGCCGCCCGGGGACTGGCGGGCGCCGTCCGATCACACTTGCATGATCGAACTGGACAAGCCGGGGCAGAGCCCCCATCTCACCGAAGAAGGACGGGGCCCCGGAACGGCTTCGTCCTGCTTCACTGTCCCTCGTTCCGCGACTTGCGCCCGGTTCTTCCGGGCGCTTTTTTTGACTATCGCCTTGTCGCCGCAGGGCGGTTCGGTGTCAACCGGGTCAAGTGCCGTAGGCGCGTGCCTCCGCGCCCTTCACCGCCTCGGCAGCGGCCACCAGAATATCGGCGATGCGGTCGAGCTCGGCGCGCGGCAGATGTGCGGGCAGGCGCGCGTCGCAGGCACGCATCAGCATCGCCCGCGTCTTCGGAAGGTCGCGTCGCGGCCCGCCCGGCAGCTCGTCGAGAAACCCCCAGTTCCAGAACGCCCGCGCATTGTCGGCGGCAAGCCCGAAGACCTGCACCTGCGCCCCCCGCTCGGCTGCGGCGGTCTGGAAGGCGCGGGCCTCGTCATCGCTGCCGAAGCCGACCAGGTTGAACTGGATCGAATCCGGGGCGCGCGTTTCGGGCGGCAACGGCGGCGGCACCGAGAGCCAGGGCGAGCGGTTCAGCCGCTCGGCCACGTGATCGTGCCCCGCCCGCCCGTCGCGGACCCGGCGCGGCACCTCGGGCAGTTGCGGGCGGATCACCGCGGCCGAGAGGTTCTGCATGCGCATGTTGTAAAGCGGCAGCCGGTTCTGCCACCGGGCGAAGCTGGCCGACAGCCCGTCATGCTTTTTCCAGTTATGCTCGTAGGCGCCCGACATGATGACGGCGCGGGCGACGAGATCGGGATCGTCGGTGAGCAGCATCCCGCCCTCACCGCCATTGACCAGCTTGTAGGACTGGAAGGAAAAGCAGCCGATCCGGCCCAGCGTGCCGACCTTGCGGCCATGCCAGAGCGTGCCCAACGAATGCGCCGCATCCTCGATCAGCGGCAGGCCGCGCGCCGCGCAGGCGGCGGCGATGACGTCCATGTCCGAGGTATGGCCGCGCATGTGGCTGATCAGGACGGCGGCGATGTCCTCGTCGATCCGGGCCGCGAAATCCTCGAGGTCGATCCGGAAATCCGACCCGACCTCGACCAGGACCGGCACGCAATCGGCATGGACGACCGCCGAGGGCACGGCGGCGAAGGTGAAGGCCGGGACCAGGACGCGCGCGCCGCGCGGCAGGTCCAGCGCCTTGAGCGCGAGGAAAAGCGCAGCCGAGCAGGACGAGACCGCCAGCGCATAGGGCAGGCCCATCATGGCGGCGAAGTCGCGTTCGAGCAGCGTCACCGGGGCGTCGGACGCGGCGGTATAGCGGAACAGGTCACCGCTTTGCAGCAGGCGTTCGATCTCGGCACCGGCGCCTTCGGGGATCGGCTCGGCGTCGTAGACATTGCGGGAACAGGTCATTCAGCGCCATCTCCTCATGTCGTTTCCTGCACGACGATATGCGACCGGACCTGCCCGACAGATGTGACAGGATGGCGACGGGGGCGATCAGATGCCCGCTGTGTCCCTCAAAGCATACCATGCCATCGCAAGCGCCAGAAGCGGTGCGCGGAAGGCGCTGCCGCCGGGGAAGGGGCGGCTGGGGATGCGGGCGAAGGTCTCGAAATCCGTGCTTTCGCCTTGCGCCGCTTCGGCCAGCACCCGGCCCGCCAGCGTCGCCATCGCCACGCCATGGCCCGAAAAGCCAGAGGCCGAGAAGATGCCCGGCGCCGGGGTGGCCAGGCAGGGCAGCCGCGAGCGGGTGATCGCAAGCGTGCCGCCCCAGGCATGGGTCAGCGCGACATCCGAAAGCTGCGGGAAGACCTTCAGCAGCGGCTTGCGCACCAGCGCGCGGATGTCTTCCGGGAAGCGGTAGCCATAGCTCTCGCCGCCGCCGAACAGAAGCCGCCCGTCGGGCGAAAGCCGGAAGTAGTTGACGACGAAGCGGCTGTCGGCCACGGCCACGTCGCGCGCCAGCACCGAGGCGGCGCGCTCGCCGAGCGGCTCGGTCGCGACCATGTAGTTGTTGATCGGCATCACCCGGGCCGCGACATGCCGTTCGAGCCCGCCGAGATAGCCGTTGGCCGCCAGGATCACCCGGTCGGCGATGATCCGGGCGCGATCCGTCACCACGACGGCGCCGGCATCGACCCGCTCGACCAGCGTGGCCTCGTGGATCGTGGCGCCCGCCCGCTCGGCCGCCCGGGCCAGCCCCAGCGCATAGGCCAGCGGGTTCAGATGGCTGCCGCCCCAGTCGAGTACCCCGCCGCGATAGCAAGGCGCGCCGACGATGGCCTGCAGCTCGTCGCGGGTCAGCGGCTCGAGCAGGTCGTAATCGTAGTCGCTCCGCAGCTTTTCGGCATAGGCATGGGCCTCGCGGGTGCCGCGCGCGGTGCTTTCGGCATAGACGATGCCGGGGCGCAGGTCGCAGGCGATGTCGTGGCGGGCGATCAGGTCGGAAACCAGCGTCCGGGCGTCCTCGGCCAGATGCCAGAGCCGCGTCGCGGGCCCGTCGCCCAGCATCCGCTCCAGCGCGTCCTGGTGCAGCCGCTGCCCCGATCCGACCTGCCCGCCATTGCGGCCCGAGGCACCGAAGCCCACCCGATGCGCCTCGACCAGCACCACGTCGCGCCCGGCCTCGGCCAGATGCAGCGCCGCCGACAGCCCGGTATAGCCGCCGCCGACGATGCAGATATCGGCGCGCCGGTCGCCGTCCAGCGGCGCGAAGGGCGGCAGCGGCGGCGTGGTCTCGGCATACCAGCTGGGCGGATAGGTTCCGCGGCGGTCGTTGGCGAAGAGAAGGTTCATACGTTCAGCAGCAGATGTTCGCGTTCCCAGGGGCTGATGACCTGCAGGAACTGCTTGTATTCCAGTTCCTTGACCGCCGAATAGACGGTGCAGAACTCTTCGCCGAGGATGTCGCGCATCGGCGAGGCCGCCTCGAAGAGATCGAGCGCCTCGGCCACGTTGCGGGGGATGTCCTCATCGCCGGAATAGGCGTCGCCGGTGAATTCGGGGCGCGGATCCTGGCCTTCGATCAGCCCGAGATAGCCGCAGGCAAGCGAGGCGGCGATGCCGAGATAGGGGTTGCAGTCCATCCCCGCCAGCCGGTTCTCGACCCGGCGCGCCTCGGGTTCCGAGACCGGAACCCTGAGCCCGGTGGTGCGGTTGTCGCGCCCCCAGAGCAGGTTGATGGGCGCCGCGAAATCGGGGACGTAGCGGCGGTAGCTGTTCACGTAAGGCGCCAGCAGCGCGACCACCGAGGGCATGTGGGTCTGGAGCCCGGCGATGAAATGCAGGAAGGCCGGGCTTTCGCTGCCATCGGCATTCGAGAAGATGTTCAGCCCGGTCGTCGCGTCCACCACCGAATGGTGGATATGCATCGCCGAGCCCGGCTCGTGCTCGATGGGCTTGGCCATGAAGGTGGCGTAGCATTCATGCCGCATCGCCGCCTCGCGGATCAGCCGCTTGAAGTAGAAGATCTCGTCGGCCAGCTTGACCGGGTCGCCATGGCGCAGGTTCAGTTCCACCTGGCCCGCGCCGCCTTCCTGCAGGATGCCGTCGATCTCCAGCCCCTGCGCCTCGGCGAAATCGTAGATGTCGTCGATCACCGGGCCGTATTCGTCGACCGCGCTCAGCGAATAGGCCTGACGGGCGGCGGCGCGGCGGCCCGACCGGCCCATCGGCGGCTGCACCGGTTCCGAGGGGTTGGTATTGCGGGCGACGAGGAAGAATTCCATCTCGGGCGCCACGATCGGGATCCAGCCCCGGTCATTGTACAGCGCGACGATGCGCTTGAGCACATTGCGCGGCGCGGTCGGCACCATTTCTCCCTGCTGGTCGAAGACGTCATGGATCACCTGCAGGGTATAGTCGGCGGTCCAGGGTGCGGCCGAGGCGGTGCTGAAATCGGGGGTCAGGATCATGTCGGGTTCGGTGAAGGGCCGGCCCTCGATATCGGCCCAGTCGCCGGTGATGGTCTGCTGGAAGATCGAGTTCGGCAGGTAGAACCGGGTCTGGGTGGCGAATTTACCCGCCGGCATCGCCTTGCCGCGGGCGACACCCGCGAGATCGGCCACGATGCACTCGACCTCGTCGAGGCGGCGGCCTTCGATATAGGTGAGGGCGGCCTCGGGAAGCTGGTCGCGCCAGTCTTGCATGGCTCAGCGCCTTTCGGTGAAGAAACGTGCGATCCGCCCGGCCATCGCGGCCGAGTCGGTGGGCAGATCGAGCCGGGCACGGGCCTCGGCCAGGGCATCCTCGGGCACCACGCCGGGGCCGCGCTCCTCGATCAGGCCCCGTTCGAAGGCGGGGGCGAATTCCGGATGCGGCTGCACCGTGAAGGCGCGGTCGCCATAGATCAGCGCGGCATGGGCGCAGCCGGGCGTGCTGCCGACGGTCTCGGCGCCGGCGGGCGGGACGACGACCTGATCCTGATGCCAGGCATTCAGCCGGTAGTCGCGATCCTCGATGCGGTAGTCGCGCGGTCCGACCGACCAGCCGCCCGCGAATTTCTCGACCCGCCCGCCCAGGGCTTGGGCGATGATCTGATGCCCGAAGCAGATGCCGACCAGCGGCACGCCTTCGGCATGGGCCTGGCGGATGAACTCTTCCAGCGGGTGGATGAAGGCGTGATCCTCATAGGCGCCGAAGCGCGATCCGGTGATCAGCCAGCCCTCGGCCGCATGGACCGAGGGCGGAAACGCCATGTCGAGCACGGGCCAGGTCCGGAACTCGAGGCCGTGGCCCTCGAGCAGCCGCACGAACATGTCGGGATAGTCGCCATGCGCCGCGCGAAGCGCGTCGGGCGCGTGACCTGTCTGCAGGATACCGATCTGCATGGGAGTCTCTTGATTATGTGCGCCCAACCTAGTCGTGGGGCGACAGGCGGGCAAGCCCCCGCGCACCAGCCTCTCCCGGACGGGCCTCTCCCGGACGGGCCACATCCGGACGAGCAAAATCCGGACGGGTCTCAGACCGTGTCGAGATACAGCGCCATCTGCGCCTCCTCGTCGAGCTCCGCGATGCGGCGCGCTTCCTGTCGCTTGGTCATGGCGAGGTTGCGGATCAGGCCGCGCCGGAAGATCCGGGCCATGCGCGGGCTCTGCTCGAAGGAGTCGATGGCGCTCTGCCAGCAGGTCGGGATCTGCGGCAGGTCGAGTTCATAGGCATTGCCGGTGATGGGCGGCGGCGGTTCGAGCTGTTCCTCGACGCCCTGCAACGCCGCGCCGAGGATCGCCGCGATCATCAGATAGGGGTTGATGTCGCCGCCCGCGACGCGGTGCTCGATCCGGCGGGCGCGGGGGCTGCCGCCGGGAATGCGGATCGCGGCGGTGCGGTTCTCATGCGCCCAGCAGATGCCGGTGGGGGCATGGTTGCCGGGCACCAGCCGGGTATAGCTGTTGGCATGGGGGGCAAGGATCAGCGTCATGTCGGGCAGCGCTGCCAGACAGCCCGCCACCGCCTGACGCAGAAAGCCCGACCCTTCCGGGCTGGCATCGTCGAAGATGTTGTGGCCATGCGCGTCCAGCACCGAGAAATGGGTGTGCATTCCGTTGCCGACATCGTCGGCATAGGGCTTGGCCATGAAGCTGGCGGCGAAGCCGTGCCGCCGCGCCATGCCGCGCACCAGAAGCTTGAACAGCCAGGCATCGTCGGCGGCCTTCATCGCCGGGCCGTGCATCATGTTGATCTCGAACTGGCCGGTCCCGGCCTCCGAGATCGCCGCATCGGCGGGAATGTCCATCGCCTCGCAGGCGTCGTAGAGATCGGTGAAGAAGTTGTCGAAGGCGTCGAGCGTGCGCAGGCTGAGGATCTCGCCCGCCTCGCGGCGCTTGCCCGAGCGGGGCGAGCGCGGCGGGTGCAGCACCGCGGCGCTGTCGTCGATCAGGTAGAATTCGAGCTCGGTCGCGACCTGCGGCGCCCATCCGCGCTTTTCATATTGCTCCAGCACCACCGCCAGCGCATGGCGCGGGCAGCCCTCGAAGGGGCGGCCGCGTTCGTCGAACATCCACAAGGGCAGAAGCGCGGTCGGCGCATCGAGCCAGGGCATCGGCACGAAGCCGCGCCCGGTCGGGCGCAGCACCCCGTCGGCATCGCCGGTCTCGAAGACCAGCGGGCTGCCCTCGATATCCTCGCCCCAGATGTCGAGATTGAGCACCGAAAGCGGAAACCGGGTGCCTTCCTCCTCGATCTTGCCGGCAAATCGCGAGGGCACGCGCTTGCCGCGCGCCTGGCCGTTCAGGTCGCAGGCGGCCATCCGGATGGTGCGGATTTCGGGATTGTCGCGAAGCCAGGTGCTCATCTTATGACCTGCGGGCGGACCCTCAGGCGCGGCCGGTTCTCGGCTGGCAGGTGGCGGTTCAAACGGCGGTTGATCAGCCCGAACAGGCCGACGATCGCCAGTGTCACGAGGATGAAATAGAAGGCCACGATGGGATAGGGGATGAAGGGGTTGAAGGTCTTGTCTGCGAAGTAGTTCGCATAATAGAGCGCGTCGCCCTTCTGTTGCCAGGCCGGAAAGCCGGAAAAGAAGACCAGCGTCGTGGCGTGGAACAGGAAGATCGCCTCGTTGGTATAGGCGGGCCAGGCCAGCCTCAGCATGGTCGGCCAGACGATGCGGCGGAACCGGGTCCAGCCTGCCATGCCATAGGCGTCGGCGGCCTCGAGATCGCCCTTCGGCACCGATCGGAGCGCGCCGTAGAAGATCTCGCCGGAATAGGCGGCGGTGTTCAGGAACAGCACGATCAGCGCCCCGGCCCAGGCGCGGGTCAGAAAATGGGTGTCGGCAGTGATCTGGGTGAAGACCAGGTTCAGCTCGATCCCGTTCCTGGGTAGCAGCACGAAGGCTTGGTAGGCCAGGAAGAACTGGATGAAGAGCGGCGAGCCGCGGAAGACGAAGATGAACCATTCGGCCGGTTTGCGGACCGCCAGCAAGCGGCTGTCGCGCGCCACCGCGACGGCGGTCGCGAGGAAGAAGCCGAAGAACAGCGCGAGCGCCCCGAAATAGATGTTCCAGACCAGCCCCGAGCCGATCAGGGTGAACTGCTCGCAAAGCGTGAAATCCGAACGCGGCAGCAGCCGCTCGCCATAGCCGAGCGAGCGGAAGGCATAGTCGTGGAAGGTCTGGGCGCAGCTCATTGCGCGGCCTTTCGCTGGGCTTCGCCCGCAAGCGTCGCCTGGCCATGGGAAAGCCGCGCCGTCAGCCTGCTCAGCACCGCCTCGGAGACCCGCGTCAGCAGCAGGTAGAAGATCAGCAGGCCGAGGAAGTAGTAGATCCGCCAGTCGGGATGCGGATAGGCGAAGATCGAGGTCTTCGAGCCGCCCAGCTCGCGCGCCCAGTAGACGATGTCCTGCACCCCCAGCAGGAACAGAAGCGGCGTGGCCTTGATCAGGATCATCCACAGGTTCGACAGGCCCGGCAGCGCGTAGATCCACATCTGCGGCACCAGCACCCGCCAGAACGCCTGGCGGCGGGTCATGCCATAGGCCTCGGCGGTCTCGATCTGGGCGCGGGGCACGGCACGCATCGCGCCGTAAAGCACATTGGCCGCGAAGGCGCCGAAGACCACCGCGAAGGCCAGCACCGCCAGCGCGAAGCCGTAGGTTTCATGCACCCATTGCGGGCTGGTCGACAGCGGCAGCTTGGCCGCCGGGCAGACCACGAAATCGCTGCCCTGCCGGACCGGCTCGGTCCAGTCGGGGCATTTGGTCTTGTGCCGGAGCCATTCGAAGCCCTGATCCATGGCGATGGGCACGAACAGGAAGAAGACGATGTCGGGGACGCCGCGGACCATCGCCGTATAGATGCGGCCCAGGATCCGCACCGGCCAGATCCGCGAGCGCGCGGCCATGGCGCCGCCGAAGCCGAACAGAAGCGCTGCCGGAGCGGTGACCGCCAGCAGGGCAAGCACGACCAGGAAGGACTGGTAGAACGCCATGTGCTTGCCGCTGGTGAGATAGCAGGCAAGCCAGTTCAGACCTTCGAGGGTGGAGGGATCGGCGCAGGATGCGAACATGGGGGCTCAGGCGGGGGGGGGGGCTCAGGCGGGGCGGGGCGAACCGGCCGCCCCGCCCGCATCAGTCTTTCTTACCAGCGGGGGGAGTCTTCGCCCATCCATTTGATGATGAGCTCATTCAGGGTGCCGTCATCCTTCATCGACTGGACCGCGGCGTCGAACTTGTCCTTCAGCTCGGGGTCGGACTTGCGGAAGGCCATGCCGATGCCGTTGCTCAGCGCGGTGTCCTCGCCGACGAAGACCAGGTCGCCCTCGTTCACGATCGGCACCAGGACGTCCTTGTCGGCCAGCACCGCCTCGGCCTCGCCATTGCGCACGGCGTCGACGCATTCGTCGGAGGTCGGGTATTCCAGCAGCGTCGCGCCGGTATCGACCACATGATTGGCCTGGATCGTGCCGGTCTGGGCCGAGATCACGCTGTTTTCCAGGTCGACATCGTCGCTCAGCGCGGCATAGGCGGACAGCGAGGGGGGCGTGTAGGGCTGGGTGAAGGCGACGACTTCCTGGCGCTCGGGGCTGATGCTCATCCCGGCGAGGATGGCGTCGTAATTGCCCGAGACGAGGTTCGGGATGATCGAATCCCAGTCATTGGTGACCCAGGTGCAGTTCAGTTCGGCGCGCTTGCAGAGCTCGTCGCCGAGGTCGCGTTCGAAACCGTCGACATCGCCGGCATCGTTGATGAAGTTGTAGGGCGGGTAGGCGCCCTCGGTGGCCAGGCGCACGACGTCCTGTGCCAGCGCCATGCCCGCCGAAAGCGCGAGGGCGGCAGTGCCAAGGATCAGCTTTTTCATCGGAATTCTCCCATGTTGTCTTTTATGGCCAGTCACGCGGCCGTTGCGCTGAGAAACTGCTTGAGGCGCTCGGAGGCGGGCGCGCCGAAGACCTGTCCGGGCGGGCCCTGTTCCTCGATCAGCCCCTGATGCAGGAACACGACATGGTCCGAGACATCGGCCGCCAGCCGCATGTCATGGGTCACCAGCATCATCGTCCGGCCTTCCTCGGCCAGGACCTTGATGACCTTGACCACCTCCTGCTGCAATTCGGGGTCGAGCGCCGAGGTCGGCTCGTCGAACAGCAGCGCGCGCGGTTCCATCGCCAGCGCCCGCGCAATGGCGGCGCGCTGCTGCTGACCGCCCGAAAGCTGGGCCGGATAGGCGCCGCATTTATCGCCGATGCCGACCTTGTCGAGCAGCGCCCGCGCGCGGGCCTCGACCTCCTGGCGCGGCTCGCCCAGCACGGTGACGGGGGCCTCCATCACGTTCTGCAGGATCGTCATATGGGCCCAGAGGTTGAACTGCTGGAACACCATCGACAGGTTGGTCCGGATGCGGATCACCTGATGGCGGTCGGAGGGATGGCGCCCGGGACCCCGGCCGCGCCACTTGACCGGTTCGCCCTCGAACAGGATCTCGCCCTGCTGGCTGTCCTCCAGCAGGTTGGCGCAGCGCAGGAGGGTGGATTTGCCCGAGCCGGACGAACCGATCAGCGACACGACATGGCCTTTCGGCGCGGAAATCGAGACGCCCTTCAACACCTCAAGATCGCCATAGCTCTTGTGCAGATCGCGAATGTCGAGAACGGGCGGTGTTGTGTCAGTCACGCGAAAGCCGGGGCAAGTTGATGTTCGGGCTCGGAGTAGGACGCAATTCGGACCTGAATGCAACGGGGAACCGCTGTCCTGAAAGCCGGACGCACAGGATTTGGGCGCGGCCCGAGGTCGCGTGCCCCCAAGCGCGGCCGCCCGACCCGCCACGAGCAGAGTCGGCGGGCGCCGATCCGCGCATGCGGCGAGAACAGCGACTTGTTCTTATGAAAGATCCGGGGGCCAAGGCGGTCTGGGGTGCAGTCTCGGCGGCGTGGCCTCAGCCGGCCAGCCGTGCCTCGGCCCGCTGCCGCGCCAGCGCGCTGTCGCGGTCGTTCACGCCAAGCAGGTTTGCGACAAGGCGCAGCAGCCCGTCCTCTTCCTCGTCGCGGATGCCGTCGGCCAGCACCACCTCCCACAAGGCCTCGACCACACCCTCGCGATCCTCATAGGGCACGGCATCCTTGATCGCGCGGGTAAAGCGCACGGTATCGGGCGCCTGCGCCTCCAGCGTCTCGGCCCGGTCGCGCAGCTCGAGCGCCTGTTCCGGGCTCAGCCCGTAGCGGGTGGCGAGGATGCGCGAGATCCGCTCGGCCTCCTCGCTGGCATAGTCGCCATCGGTCCGGGCGATTCGCACCAGCAGCGCCGCAAGCGCCAGCCGCGCATCTGGATCGTCGAGCTGGGCGGGGTCGGGGCCGATCAGGCGATTGAGGAAATCTGCGAACATGGGCGCTGATATAGCCCGGCCCCGGCTGCCGGAAAAGACCGTTCGCGCAGCGTCCTTACCCAGCGTGACCGGGGACGGTGCCGAAAAGCCTCCCGAGGGCGGCCGCCTCGGCTTCGATCCCCCAGGGCGGGTTGACGACGAACAGCCCCGAGCCGATCAGCCCGTGGCCCTCGCGCGCGGGCGGGAACCGGACCTCGTGGCAAAGCGCCTCGGGAAAGGCCGCACGCAGTGCCGCGATCATCGGCCGGTGCGGTGCGGCGGGCAGAAGCGGATACCAAAGGACCAGCGTGCCCACGTTCCATTTGCGGTGCAGCGCCGCCATATGCCGGGGGATGGCGGCGTAATCGGCCTTCACCTCGTAGCTGGGATCGATCAGCATCAACCCGCGACGGGGCAGGGGCGGGGTCAGCGCCTGCGCCGCCTCAAACCCGTCCTGGGCCATCACATGGGCGCGGAAGGGCGCCATCGCGGTTTCCAGCGCGGCGCGTTCCTGCGGGTGCAGCTCGGCCAGATGGATCGCGTCGCCGGGCCTCAGCGACAGCGCGGCCAGCAGCGGCGAGCCGGGATAGGCGCTGTCGCCGAAGCGCGCGCGAACCTCGGCCAGCCGCCGCCGATAGGGATGGTCCCCGGCCAGCCGCCCTTCCATCGTGCCTATGCCCGCCGCCGCCTCGCCGGTCCTGACGGCCTCGGGCGCGGCGAGGTCGTAAAGCCCCCGGCCCGCATGGGTCTCGATATAGCTCAGCGGCTTGTCCTTGCGGGTGAGATAGTCGAGCATCGCGCAAAGCAGCGCATGCTTGTGCACGTCGGCGAGATTTCCCGCATGGTAGATGTGCTGATAGGACAGCATGGCGTGATGGCCCCGCGCGCGGTCCTCAGACCAGCCGCGAGACCTCGACCGCGGCCCGCACGAAATCGGCAAACAGCGGATGCGGCGCGAAGGGCTTGGATTTCAGCTCGGGGTGGAACTGCACGCCGATGAACCAGGGATGGTCCTTCCACTCGACGATCTCGGGCAGACGGCCGTCGGGGGACATGCCCGAAAACACCATGCCGCAGGCTTCGAGCTGCTTGCGGTACTTGATGTCGACCTCGTAGCGGTGGCGGTGACGTTCCTCGATCACGGTCGAGCCGTAGATCCCGGCCACCTTCGAATCCTTCAGCAGATGCGCGGTGTAGCTGCCCAGACGCATGGTGCCGCCCTTGTCGTCGCCGATCTTGCGCTTGACCATCGCATTGCCCTGCACCCATTCCTTGAGGTGGTAGACGACGGGGGTGAAGCGCTTCTTGCCGGCCTCGTGGTCGAATTCCTCCGATCCCGCATCGGGCAGCTCGGCGACGTTGCGCGCCGCCTCGATCACCGCCATCTGCATCCCGAGGCAGATCCCCAGATAGGGCACGCCGCGGGTGCGGGCGAACTGGGCCGCCTTCATCTTGCCCTCGGTCCCGCGCTCGCCGAAGCCGCCGGGTACCAGGATCGCGTTGAAGCCTTCAAGCCACGGGCCGGGGTCCTCGCGTTCGAAGATCTCGGCATCGATCCATTCGGCCTTGACCTTGACCCGGTTCGCCATGCCGCCATGGGTCAGCGCCTCGGCGATGGATTTATAGGCGTCTTCCAGCTGGGTGTACTTGCCGACGATGGCCACGCGGACCTCGCCCTCGGCATTGAAGACCCGGTCGGACACGTCTTCCCATTTCGACAGGTCCGGTTTCGGCGCCGGGTTGATCTGGAACGCGTCCAGCACCGCCTGGTCGAGCCCCTCGCGGTGATAGGCCAGCGGCGCCTCGTAGATCGATTTGAGATCCTGCGCCGCGATCACGCTGTCGGGGCGGACATTGCAGAACAGGGCCAGCTTCTCGCGCTCCTTGGCCGGGATCGGGCCTTCCGAGCGGCAGACCAGCACGTCGGGCGCGATGCCGATCGAGCGCAGCTCCTTGACCGAGTGCTGGGTGGGCTTGGTCTTCAGCTCGCCCGAGGCCTTGATATAGGGCAGAAGCGTCAGATGCATGAAGATGCACTGGCCGCGCGGCTTGTCCTGGCTGAACTGGCGGATCGCCTCGAAGAAGGGCAGGCCCTCGATATCGCCGACCGTGCCGCCGATCTCGCAGAGCATGAAATCGACCTCGTCCTCGCCGGTGGCGATGAAATCCTTGATCTCGTTGGTGACGTGCGGAATGACCTGGATGGTCTTGCCCAGATAGTCGCCGCGGCGCTCGCGTTCGAGCACGTTGGAATAGATCCGGCCCGAGGAAATCGAATCCGTCGCCCGCGCCGCCACGCCGGTGAAGCGCTCGTAATGGCCGAGGTCCAGATCGGTCTCGGCGCCGTCATCGGTGACGAAGACCTCGCCATGCTCGAACGGGCTCATCGTGCCCGGATCGACGTTCAGGTAGGGGTCGAGCTTGCGCAGGCGGACGGTGAAGCCCCGGGCCTGCAGAAGCGCGCCGAGCGCGGCCGAAGCCAGGCCCTTGCCCAGCGACGACACAACCCCGCCCGTGATGAAAATGAAGCGTGCCATGTGCTGGAGTCTCCCGTGACTAGTGCTCGATGCCTGCTGGATTCGGTGCGGCTTGTCCGCAGCATCACGGGACTTGGACTATAGCGGATTCGCGACGGAACCGCAACCGGACCGCAAGATGCTGGGGGGTGTTTGGCACCCGAATCAATGTGTTGTGGTGGTCTTGTCAAAAGCCGCAGCAGCCCGACCAAGCGGGCCCTGCGGCGGAAAGGGGGCGGCGGATCAGTCGGCGCGCGGCGGGGCGGCCGGCGTGTCGCTGGGAACGACCGGTGCGGGCGGCAGGAGGCCGGGTTCGGTCGCGGGCGCTTCCTGCGCGGCGCCCTCCTGTTCGGCAGCGGGCGCCGGACCTCCCAGCCGGTCGACGACCGAGGAACCGGCGGCATTCTCGGCGGCGATGATCGTCAGCGCGATGGAACTGGCGATGAAGCAGATCGCGAAAAACCACGTCAGCTTGCCCAGCGGCGTGGTCGGAGCGCGTCCGGTGATGGTGCCGCCCCCACCCATGCCGAGCCCGCCGCCTTCGTTGCGCTGCAGCAGGACGATCCCGATGAGGCAGACGGCGAGGATCAGGTGAACGATGAGGATGACGTTTTCCATATGGAGCGGCCCCGGCTTGAACTTGGCGCGTACCTATGCCGAACGGGCCGCTCCCGCAACCCCTCAGGCGTTGGCGGGCTTGGCGGTCGAACGGGCCTTCTGTGCCTTTTTGGCCTGCGCCCTGATCTTGCTGGGCGAGCGCCAGCTCATGGTCGCGCCGAGGATCAGCGACAGCAGGATCGCGCAGCCCCAGATGTTGAAGCTGTTCAGCTCCAGTTGCAGCGTTCCGTTGCCGACCAGGATGTAGCCCAGGAGCGCCATGATGACGACCAGAAGGAAGAGCCCGAGCAGGCCCAGGGTGCGCACCGCGGCGACGACATAGATCAGCAGCGCGAGGGCCAGCATCACGCCAAGACCGATGACCAGCGGCTTGCTGGTGGCGAAATTGTCCTGGGCCCAGGCGATATAATTATATTCGGTCGGATTGTAGGTGGCGGCGAGCAGCAGGAAGGCGACCAGCCAGCGAAGCAGGAATCCGGACATTCATGTTCCTCCGTGATTATTTGATGTGCCGACTCGACGGGAGTGTAACGCGGCCACCGGCGCTTGGGACGACTTTCGGGCGGCCTCATCGTCGCAGGTCAAGGGCGTTCCGGCGCCCGTCGGGCCCGTGCGGCGCAGGGTCGCGACGCCGTCTATTCGTCGACATCGTCGATATCGGCCTGCCCCGACAACCGTCGCCGCAGGATGCTCCAGGCCAGTCCGACGCCCAATATGAAGGACAGCGCCAGCAGTCCGATCCAGGTGTTCAGCCCGGGATTGTCGAGCCTCAGCACCTTCCAGTCGACCAGCACCCAGAGCAGCGCCCCGACCAGCGCCGTCACCAGCGCCATGCCGAATGGCCCGATCGAGCGCAGCGTGGCGCGCAGGTAGATCACGTAGCCGGTGAACAGCACCAGTCCCGCCAGGACCACCATCGGCGTCTGGCTGTCCCAGCCCGACATCGCCCAGCGGAGGTAATTCCAGGAGGTGGGGTTGTAGGTCAGGGCCAGCAGCAGGAAGGCGACCAGCCAGCGAAGAAACAATGCGGCCATTTCGGGCTCTCCGTTCAATCTTGTTTCAGGCGTCCCGGGTTGATTCTAGCGGCTTGGGCGGCGCTGTCGTCTAGATTTTGCCCAGATTTCGCCTTGCCTCGTCGCCTGAGGGGTTTATACCTGCGCGGGTTTGCATTGCAGCTTCTTGAAAGGAATTGGCCGTGGCCAATGTCGTTGTCGTTGGCGCCCAGTGGGGCGACGAGGGAAAAGGCAAGATCGTCGACTGGCTCTCGGAACGCGCCGATGTGGTCGCGCGCTTCCAGGGCGGGCACAATGCGGGCCATACCCTGGTCATTGACGGCACCATCTACAAGCTGAACGCGCTGCCCTCGGGTGTGGTCCGGGGCGGCAAGCTCAGCGTGATCGGCAATGGCGTCGTGCTTGACCCGTGGCATCTGGTGAAGGAGATCGAGACGATCCGCGGCCAGGGTGTCGAGGTCACGCCCGAGACGCTGATGGTTGCCGAGAACACCCCGCTGATCCTGCCCTTCCATGGCGAGCTCGACCGGGCCCGCGAGGGTCAGAACGCGATGGCCAAGATCGGCACTACCGGCCGCGGCATCGGCCCCTGCTACGAGGACAAGGTCGGGCGCCGGGTGATCCGGGTCGCCGATCTGGCCGACGACGCCACGCTCGAGCTTCGGGTCGACCGGGCGCTGGTGCATCACAACGCGCTGCGCGCGGGGCTCGGCCTGCCCGAGATCGACCGCGACGCGCTGCTGGCCAGCCTGCGCGAGATCGCGCCCGAGATCCTGAAATACGCGGCGCCGGTCTGGAAGGTGCTGAACGAGAAGCGCCGGGCCGGCAACCGGATCCTGTTCGAAGGCGCCCAGGGCGCGCTTCTGGACATCGATTTCGGCACCTATCCCTTCGTCACCTCGTCGAACACCATCGCCGGTCAGGCTGCGACCGGCACCGGTATCGGCCCGGGCTCGATCGATTTCGTGCTGGGCATCGTCAAGGCCTATACCACCCGCGTCGGCGAGGGCCCGTTCCCGACCGAGCTGGACGATGCCGATGGCGAGCGTCTCGGCACCCGGGGCCGCGAATTCGGCACCGTCACCGGGCGCAAGCGCCGCTGCGGCTGGTTCGACGCGGTGCTGGTGCGCCAGACCTGCGCCACCTCGGGCATGAACGGCATCGCGCTGACCAAGCTTGACGTTCTGGACGGGTTCGAGACCCTCAAGGTCTGCGTCGGCTACGAGCTTGACGGCGAACGGCTCGACCACCTGCCCACCGCCGCCGATCAGCAGGCACGCTGCACGCCGGTCTACGAGGAACTGCCGGGCTGGCAGGAATCGACCGAGGGCGCGCGCAGCTGGGCCGATCTTCCCGCCAACGCGATCAAGTATGTGCGCCGGGTCGAAGAGCTGATCGACTGCCCGGTGGCCTTGCTGTCGACCTCGCCCGAGCGGGACGACACGATCCTCGTCACCGACCCCTTCGCCGACTGATGGCGCTGTCCTGGAAAGCCCGCCGCCGCTGGTCGCTGGTGATCCTGCTGATCGGATTGCCGGCCTATATCGTGGTGGCCGTGAGCGTGATGAACGCGCTCGGCCGCCCGTCCTTCCTGGTCGAGCTTCTGGTCTATGTGGCGCTCGGCATCGTCTGGGCGCTGCCTTTCCGCTTTGTCTTCCGCGGCATAGGCCAGCCCGATCCCGAGGCGAAACAGGACGACCGGGACGGTCGCGACTGAGCTTTCGGGTGGCGACCGCTCAGGCGGTGCGGTTGGCACCCGCCGCCTGTGGCGGGGCCGCGGCCTCGTCCAGCGCGAACTGGCCGCGCCCGACCCTCCGGAACCGCCCGTCGCGAAGATGCCGCCCGAAGGCGCGCAGCATCTCCTCGCGCTCGAACCCGTCACCGGCAACGCTCCGTGCCAGTTCGATAAGCTGCGGTCGCGTGAACCGGGACGCCCCTTCCTGCCCATCTGCCTGTCTTGTCAGATAGGCTGCGGCTGCGGCCAGCAGGCCCGTCAGGTCGGCGGGGTCGTGACCGGCGGTCGCGGCGGCAAAGCCCTTCAGCCGGGCCTCGGTCATCGGCAGGATCGGCGCGTCGAGCCGCAGCGCCTCCGGGCTTGCCTTGTCCTTGCCGCTGGGGGCGGTCGCCAGCCCGGTCTTGGCTCCGGTCTCCGGGGCGGGCCGGTCGATGCGCTGTTCGGTGACCAGAATGAGCGGCGCCAGTCGGTTGCCGTCGCCCGTCGGCGGCGTCTTGCGATCGCCGCGCACGACCTCGGCCAGAGCCTGGCGATAGGGGCGCATATGGCTGTCATCGTCGCGCCGGAGCCGCTTGTCGACCCGGCGTTCGGCGACGGTGGCGGCGACGGCCGCCTTCAGATGCGCGATCGAGGCCTGGCGGCGCCGTTGTTCGGCGCCGGCGAGCTTGGTGTTGGCCTCGTCGAGAAGCCGCTGCAATGCGAGCTCGTGATCGGCAAGATCGGCCGAGCGGCTGCGCGCCGGGGCCGGATCGGTCAGCCGGACCGTCGCGGCAGCGGCCGCCCCGGCTTCGTCAGTCTCGGCCGGTTGCAGACCGGGGGCGGACTGTTCCGCATCCTCGTCGGGGGGGCGGGTCGCGCTCAGATCGTCGCGCCGCAGCTTCAGCACCCGGGCGCGGGGCGGCGATGGCGGGGCCGTCCCGGCGCCGGGATGCGGGGGCATCTCGCTGTCGGCGGCGCGATCCCGGTTTTCCCGGTCGTCCAAAGAAGGAGCTGCGGCCTCCTCAGAGGCAGTCATCTCCGTCTTCCGGGCCTCCGGTGGACCGTCCGGAGGGGATGGCTCGCGTGTCGCGCCGTGAGTATCGCTTTCGTCTGTCTCGTCCTCGAACCCGGCATCGGCAAGCTCGGCATTGGCGGCGCGGGCGGTTTCGACGGCGGCGCGGATGCGGGCCAGCTTGGCGGCGACAGAGTCCGGCTCGTCGATGCGGGGGGGCTGTACGCTCGGGGGCGGAGCTCCCGGAGCGGGAGAGGAGGCCCTCCCCTCCAGCGCGCCCGAGCGCAGCACCATCCCGTCAAGCTCGACGCGGGTTTCGACCCGGTGACGGACCTCGCGCTCGGCGATCCGCTGCAGCGTTTCGGCATCGGGCGGGGGCGGCTCGGCGCCGAAATACCTGTCCTCCGCGGCGAGGTCGCGGAAATATTCGGTGATCTTCTTCATCATGCCGAAGGAATCCTCGAACCCCTCCAGCTTGCAGGAGAAAGCTCCATAGGACACCGTCAGGACCTTTGGCGGGCCAACCATCCGAAACTCGCTTTCTCCTCGAACAGCAGGTGCTTATGTTGACATAGTGCGGTTCCAGATGATGAACAGAAAGCGGAATTTTCAAGATTTTTCCGCTATTCACGGGACGGCCGCTAAATTTCCGCTGCAAGGTTGCCGCAATGACAACACATATCGTCCATCATTCTGACAAGATCACCCTGCTCGGCGGGGCCACGGTCGATCCGGCGCATTTGAGACGGGCGCTGGAGATCGCCCCGGCGCTGGTGGCCGCCGATGGCGGGGCGGATGCGGCGCTGGCGGCGGGCTGCTTGCCCGAGGCGGTGATCGGCGATTTCGACTCGATCTCGGACGCGGCGAGGGCGGCAATCCCGGACGACCGCCAGTATCGGGTGACCGAACAGGACAGCACCGATTTCGAGAAATGCCTGCGCCATGTCGCGGCGCGGCTGGTCCTCGGGCTCGGTTTTCTCGGCGACCGGTTCGATCACGGCCTGGCGGCGCTGAATGCACTGGTCCGCAACCATGAGCGGCGCTGTCTGCTGATCGGCGATGACGACATCTGTTTTCACTGTCCGCCGGACCTGGCGCTCGAGCTGCCCGAGGGGATGCGCTTCTCGCTGTTTCCGATGAGGCCGGTGCGGGGCGTCAGCGAGGGGCTGCACTGGCCCATCGACGGGCTCGATTTCGCACCGGGCGGCCGGATCGGCACTTCGAACCGCGTATCGGGGCCGGTGCGTCTGAGGATGGAGGCGCCTGGCATGGCGGTGATCCTGCCGGTCGAGGCGCTCGACACGGCGGTCGCCGCGCTCATGCCGCCGATGGTAGTGGCCGCGTCGGGCTGAGCCGGGGCGCGCGCAGGAAAAGGTCGAGCCCCATTGATGATGGCGATCCTGGCTTGCAGCACCACCGGCGGCGTCCGCTGCGCGATCTGTCGCGTCATGGCCATGTAGGGGGTAAGGCACAAGGCGGTCGCAAGCGATGGCAGCGCTACCGAGCCGAAGGCGTCGAAGCCGGAGCAGATCACCTGCATGGCACCGTAAATCCGATGGCCGAAGCAAGTATTCGGCGCCAGCCGACGGCTTCTTCGAGGGAAAACGCGCCGGGCATGATCAGGATCAAGGGCCCGATGAAGAAGGTCGCGGTGGCCTCGGCCAGCGGTATCTCGCGGAGGGCGGCGAAGAGGGTGCCGGTTGCGCAGAGGATCAGACCGGTCCGGGCCAGATGCGGCGCGGTCTCGCGCGGGGCGGGCCGGGTGGCCTGTCTGCGGATCTGCCTGACGAACTGGCCTACCGCCAGCAGGATCAGGACCTGCTGGCCGAAGCGGGCGGCGGCGATCTGGTTGACCGGGAGCTTGGCCGGGGCGCGCTTGGCGAAGCTGTCCATCCCCGGGGCGGTGACGGTGAAGCCGGTCGTCAGAAGGATGCCGGGCCGGATACGGTCGACGTTTTGGCCGATCCGGCCGATCCGGGCGCAGCGACGGCCCGGCGTCCGGCGGTTTTGGGAAGGTTGCCTGTTTCCTGGGGGGGCCGTGCCGCAGCGCTTCGGGGTGGCGGCAGTTCAGGTGGCCCGGGCGAGAACGAGGCTTTCGGCGGTCGAGAGCCCGGTCGGGGCGGGATGCGCAGCGGCCTGGAAGGCCTCGAGCCTGGCAAGAAAGGCCTCGCGCCATTCGGTCGGGGTGCCTGCGCGCCGCGCATGGGCAAGCTGGTCGCGGTTGACCGAGATCAGGTCCATCGGCTGGGTATAGTCCGGGTGGCGGGCCTCGATCCCTGCGGATTGGATGGCCTCGACCAGATGCGACTGGAATTTCTCGCCATAGGTTTCGAGCCCCAGCAGAAAGTCGAAATCGTCGAAGCCGGCATCGCGAAGCTGCTCTGCCATGGTGTCGATCTCACGCGGCGAGATGCTGGTCGTGTCGTGGCGGGCGAAGATATCGGCAATGGCCGCAGCGCCATGCGGGCGAGCCCTGGGGCCCATCTCCCCGGTTTCGGCGACCTCCTTCTCGAAGTCGGGCGAGCGGATACCGGCCATGTCCGCCTCGCGGGAATAGGTGGCGTTCCGTTGGGCGAAGGCAGTGTTGCCATGAATGTTCATCGCGCCTGTCTCCTCGGATATTATGGGCCCAATCATGACAGCGCCGGGTGAAGAGAAAGCTAACGCTCTCAGGCGGGGCCCGGGCTGGTAAGTCGGCCCATGGAAAAGGGGCCGCAAATTTGCGGCCCCCGGTGGTTCAGTCTTTCCTTGTCGCTATCAGCCCGTCCACTCGGGCAGGCTCTTCAGCGTGTCCTTGGTCTGGACGGTCGAGACCTTCAGCGCGCCATCCTCGTCATGCGAAAGCTCGAGCTCGCCATAGGCCAGCTGGACCTGCTTCGAACCGATGCCGAGGAAGCCGCCCACATCGACGATCACCTTGTCGATGCGCCCGTCATCGGTCAGCACCAGTTCGCCGATCTTGCCGATCCGCTCGCCATTGGCGCCGATCAGGGTATGACCCTGCAGATCCTCGGCGGTCAGTTCGGCGCGTTCGGATTCGGTCAGCGGGGTGCCAAGGTTCATGCTGTCATCCGTGTCCCCGGCTGCGGCCATGTCGGAGCCTTCCGCGCCCGGTTCGATCCGGCTCTCGGACGAAGCATGCTGGTTGCCCGATCCGAGGAAGTCGCCCTCGGTATCCATCGCGGTGCGGTCATAGGCTTCCTTGCCCTCGAGGGTCGACGGATCGCCCTGGAACAGGACGAAGTACTCGCCCTGGTCATCGGAATCCGGCGCGAATTCGAGGCTGTCCATCTGCAGCGCGACTTCGCGTTCGCCCATGCCGAGGAAGCCGCCGATATCGGCGATCACGGCGTTTACCGTCCCGCTGTCGTCGATATAGACGTCGCCGATCTCGCCCACGTCTTCCCAGCTGTCGGGGGCGTCGGTCAGATCGGTCATCGACAGGCCGTCAGCTTCGCCGGTCGCGACATAGATGCGCTTGCCGATCAGGGTGTCGGCGCTCATCGACTGGCCCGCTACCTCGACATCCGGGGCGGACGCGGCCCCCTGGCTCTGGGCGAGAACGGGCATGGCCACGAGAGTGGCAAGGGCGGTGGTCGCAAGAATACGTTTCATCTCTGAACCTCCTTGATGTGGCGGTGCCGGCCGGCTCCGCTTCCATGCTCCCCCAACGTGGATGGGGGCAGGAAGTTTCGTTATTTGACCTAAAAAACGTCACAGTTCGGCGGGAACCTGCCTGTTCTCTGTGCGTTCCTGCGCGCCCGTTCCGATTTAGCGCAATTTCATGCGGCCTTCCTGCCGCCGCCCTGTATCGGCTTGGGGGATCGGCCGCAGCCATGCAGCTGCCGGGCCCGGCCTGCATCGGCGGCAAAGGGAGATCGCGGAACCGCGGCGACCCGCGGGGCGTTTACCGGAGACTGGGCATTTACCGAAGACATCGCCTCGGACCAATACGGCTTCGGACCAACAGAGTTTCGTGCCAACTGGGCTTCGGGCCAACGCAGAAAGGAACAACCGTCATGGAAGTCACAGGGATCGGCGGTCTCATCGTCCTCGTCCTCGATATCTGGGCCATCGTGTCGGTCCTGAATTCGGGCACGGGGACCGGCAACAAGGTGCTCTGGATCCTGCTGGTCCTGCTCCTGCCGCTGGTCGGGTTCATCATCTGGCTGATCGCGGGGCCGCGCTCTGCCTCCGTGCGCTGAGCCCGGGACGAGGCCGCGCAAAGCCGACAGCATGCATGGGTTCACCGAAAACAGCGCGGCGCTCGACGCCGCGACCGGCCCGGTCGAGGAGCTCGAGCTTCTGCTGACCGCGGCCGAGGCCTATCCGGCCCTCGAACGGGCGTTTCTCGGCGCGCGTCACAGCATTTCCGCAAGCTTCCGCATCTTCGACCTCGCGACCCGGCTGCGCTCGCCCGAGGCGTGCGAGATAGGGGAGGACTGGTTCGATCTGCTGGTCCATACGCTGGAGCGGGGGGTTTCTGTCCGCCTCGTGCTGACCGATTTCGATCCGATCGGCGCGGCCGACCTGCACCGGCTGAGCTGGAACGCACGCCGCAGGCTGATCGCGGCCCGCGAGGTGGCGCGGGGCGGTCGGCTGGAGGTGCTCAGCGCGCTTCACAGCGCCCAGGCCGGTATCGGCGCAAGGCTCGCGCTCTGGCCCGGGGCGCATGCCAAGCTGCGCAGCGTGCTCGACGATCTCAATGCCCGATCCGAGTCCGACCGCCGACGGTTCCTCGAAGAGGCGCCGGGCATCGCGCGGATCACCCGCGAGAGACCCGATGGCCGGATCGTGGCCGTGCCGGGCCTGCCCGACCTGACACCCGCGACCCATCACCAGAAGATGGCCGTGTTCGACGGGCGCCAGCTTTACGTCGGCGGGCTCGATCTGAACGAACGCCGCTATGACAGCCCCCGGCACTGCCGCGCGCCGGAACGCACCTGGCATGACGTGCATGCGATGGTGCGGGGGCCGGTGGTGACCGCCGCCGCGCAGCATCTCGACGGGTTTCTCGACATCGTGGCCGGACGGCGCCCGCCGGGACCGGCCGCACCGGGCTTTCTGCGCACCCTGTCGCGCCCGGCCCGGCGCGCGCCGTTCCGGTTCTCGCCGCGGCCTCTGGTGACCGAGATCGAGCGGGCCCATCTGTCGCGGATCGGCGCGGCCGAACGGCTGATCTATCTTGAAACCCAGTTCTTCCGGCATCTGCCGCTGGCCCGGGCCATGGCCCGCCGCGCCGAGGCAAGGCCCGATCTGCGCGCCATTCTGGTGCTGCCCGCCGCGCCCGAGGACGTGGCCTTCGAGAACAGCAGCGGGCTTGACGTGCGCTACGGCGAGCATCTGCAAAGCCGGTGCCTGAGCCTGCTTTACGACGCCTTCGGTCCCGACCGGGTTCTGGTCCTTTCGCCGGTGCAGCCGCGGCAGCTGGCGGTCGAGGGCCGCGCCGAGCTTGAAGACGCGCCGATCATCTATGTCCATTCCAAGGTGTCGATTTTCGACGGAGACGCGGCGATCCTGTCTTCGGCCAACCTCAACGGGCGGTCGATGCGCTGGGATACCGAGGCGGGGCTGGAACTGACCGCGCCCGCCCATGTCGATCTGATCCGCCGTCGGGTGATGGGGCATTGGCTGCCGCGCGAGGGCGACGGCGGGGTCGATCCGGCGGCGCTCGATCCCCGGACCGCCTTCGAGGCGTGGCGGGTGCTGGCCGATCTCAACAGCCGCCGCAGCCCGGAGCGGCGCGAGGGCTTTCTGGTGCATTACGATTCGGACCCCGCCCGCAAGCTGGGCCTGCCGGTGCCGGGCGTCCCGCCCGAGATCGTCTGAGGGGGGGGGGGCGATAGAAAGTCCCATCCCGCCGTGCCGCCGCTCGCGGATCTTACGACCTCAGGCGGTCTCGGCCGGTTTCGGGGCCGGGAGGGGTGGCTCCTCGGCCTGGGGGGCGGGGTCGTCGAAAACGTCGAGCATCGCCAGCACGATCACCAGGACCGGGATCGCAATCACCCCGCCGAGCGGTCCCCAGAACCACAGCCAGAACACCAGCGAGACGAAGATCGCAAGCGGGTTCACGGCGATCCTGCGGCCCACGAAGGTGGGGGTGACGACCTGGGATTCGATCCCGTTCAGCACCAGATAGATCACGGCGGGAAAGATCGAGGTCCAGCCGTCGAAGGCGATCAGCCCGCCGAGAAGCAGCCCTGCCACCATCGTGGCCGGCCCGACATAGAGCACGAAATTCAGCAATGCAGCCCCCGCCCCCCAGGCGATGGCGCCGGGCATGCCGAGCACCCCAAGGGCGATCGCAAGCGCGATGCCGAGCCCGGCATTGATCAGCGAAATGGTCATGAAGTAATGCGCGACCAGTCGTTCGGCGGTCCGGATACGGGTCAGGAGCGCCTCTCCTCCCAGCCGCTGACCGGCATGTCTGGCCATCCAGGCATAGATGTCGGCCCGGGTCAGAAGAAAGAAGAACAGGGCCGCGATGAAGATCAGGATCTGCGCGGCGACCCGGGGCGCCACGAAGAGCGCATCGGTCAGGCTCGGGACCGAGGGGGCGGCGGCCTCGGCGTCATTGCCATTGCCGGTGCCGCCCAGCGCGCGCTGAACCTCGTCGCCGACCTGTCCGACATTCTGCACGAATCCCCGGAAGTCGTTGACCACGCCGCGCAGTTCCCAGCGGATCGTGGGCCATTGGTCGACCATCCGCCCGACCAGCGGTTCGACCGCGAAGGCCAGCGCGCCGACCGCGATGATGCCAAGCATCGGCAGCGCCGCCGCGACCGACATCGGCGGCAGACGCAACCGCCGCTCGAGCGTGTCTGCCAGCGGCGACAGGATGATCCCCGCGACCAGCGCGAGGCAGAGCGGCGCGAAAATGTCTTCGGCAAGCTTGAGGGCGGTGAAACCGGCGACCCCGGCCAGAACCAGCAAGGCGACGCGCGACATCGGGTCGAGGCGGATTGTGGGGTCGGTCATTTGCTCTCAACGCGTCCGGAGGCGCCGGGTTCCGCCGGTTTGCCCCGGGTCCCGGTCTGCGGGACCGAAGGCTGCCGCGAGGGAACATAAACCACGGTCCGGACGTTGGTGGGCCGTGCAGAGAGGAAAGGAGATTTCAATGAATACCGATATCTTTCAAGGTAAATGGAAACAGATCAAGGGCCGGGCCCGCGAAGCCTGGGGCGCGCTCACCGACGATGACCTGGACAAGGCCGAAGGGGACCGCGAACAGCTGGTGGGCCTGATTCAGGAGCGGTACGGCAAGGCCCGCGAAGACGCCGAGCGCGAAGTCGACGAGTTTCTGGCGAAGTTCCGCTGATGCGGCGCGCGGACTGAGCAGATCAGGCGCCCCGCCCGGTTCCGGGCGGGGCGCATTTTTTCGGCTGAATTTCTTCCCTCCCGGGGCTCTCACGGGATATTTTTCCTGATTTCAGAAGGTTGCTGATATTTTCCGCAAGACCAAGGGGCGACGGGCTGCGGGCACGGGCGTTGATGATGCTATCTTTAATGCACTTGCCGCTCTGTTCCTGTTATGATGAAGCTCCAGCGATGTTCTTGCGGAAAGGAGACCCCCCCGACATGTCGCACGCGGCTATGCCTGTCGCGAAAGCGCACCCGACCTATGTGGTGCTCGAACGGGATGCTCTCATCTCGGCCGACCTGATCCAGGCGATCGAGTCTCTGGGGCCTTGCCGGGTGATGCACTTCTCTTCGGTCGATGAAATGGCCTCCGGCCTCGAAGGTGTCGGATCCGTCAATGCGGCCTTCCTCGAGCTCCGCCTTGACGAAGCCCTGGCAAGCGGTCTCGCTACCAATCTGGGCAAGCTCGGGGCACGTCTGGTGCTGACGCTCGGAGAGGATGTCGAACGGGTGATGAGCGCGGGCTGCCGCCTGCTGCTGCGCCCGTTCACCGAACGCATGGTCCTTGATGCCCTGACAGAGACCGCCCCGGCCTGAACGGCCCGATACCGGGTTCGGAACCTGGCCCGAAAAATGAGAAGACCCCGGATGCGATGCGCAGCCGGGGTTGTTCCGTAAAAGCTCTTCTCGTTTCAGTTCTCTTCGACCGGCCGCAGATCCTCGGGCAGCAGTGCCGGAGGCGTCAGTCCGCCGACCGGATCCTGGAGCAGTTCTTCGGCCAGCCGCAGCCGGTCGGGGCTGTCGCCGACCAGTGTCCAGAGGCGGCGCATGTCCTCCTCCAGCCGGTCGCCGTCGATCTCGCCCGCATCGCGCAGCCGCTCGAATTCCGCGATCACGTCAACCGCGTAATCGGTCAGGCCCAGCGCCTGCAGTTGCTCGCCCGCGCGGGCATCCTCGGCCACCGCATGGGCGAAGGCGAACAGCACGACCTGCGACAGCGCCTCGCCGATCGAGGAGCCCCGGCCCATGCGGTCGGCGATCAGCGCCTCTCCGGCAAAGGTCATCTCGATCCCGATCACGGCCAGCGCCTCGCGCAGGTTCTCCATCATCGCCGGATCGACATCGTGGCGCAGCGGCACCGTCTTGGCCGCGACGGGGCTTCCGCCGAGTTCCTCGGTATAGCCCCGCACATTGCGCGGTTTGGCCCGGCGCGGCATCGGCAGCGGCGCCGCGTCGGCGTCCGCGACTGGCGCGACGGGAGCGGTCGGTTCGCGCCGGGGCGTCGGCGGCGCGGAGACAGGCGGTTCTGCCCGCGGTGCAGGCGCGACCGGCGCGGGGGCCGGTGACGGTGCAGGGGCGGGCGCTGGGGAAGGCACGGCGGTGGCAGGCGCGCGCGCGGCCGTTTCGCGGGTCGTTTCTTCGACCGTTTCGCGAGGCATTTCCGGGGTGAGTGCCGGGGCCTCGGTTTCGGTGCCGGTCTGGGGCGCTGTCCCAGCCTCAGGTCCGGTTCCAGCCTCGGTAACAGCCTCGGCCGTCGCTGTCGTTTCGGAAGCGGTCGCCTCGGAGCCAAGCGCAAGGCCGGCGGCGGTCGGGCGCAAGAGCGCCTCGGGCTTGGCGCCGAACAACCGGCGCAGCACGGAAGGCTTGCGCTCGATCTCTTCGACCAGTCCGAGGTCTTTCAGTCGGCCCAGCGGGCGCGAGACTTCCAGCCCGCGACCGCGGGCCCGCACCAGCAGCAGGTCGCGCCCGAACGGGCCCTCTTCGGCATGGATCTGGCGGATCACCGCCAACAGGTCCAGTTCGACGGATTCGAGCGGTTTTTCTTGCATGTTGCCCTCTCAGCCAAGCGTTGGCGGCATGGCAGATCGGCCTTGCCGCGTCAATCGAACCGGCGTCGCGGCGGGCGGCGACCCGCCGGCTGCGTGCCGCCGGGCCGCGCCGCTCAGCGCCGCTTCATTGCCTCGAGCAGGGCCGCGCCCAGTGCGCCGGTCTCTGCCCCCGAGCCGCCGCCCTTGCCGCCCTTGTCGCCGCCCGGGCCCTGCCGTTCCGTCCCCTGTCCGGGCTTCCGGCCGGATTTCTGGCCCGACCCTTTACCCGTGCCTTTGCCTGACCCTTTACCCGGAGCTTTGCCTTGGGCGCCCTTGCCGCCCGCGCCGCGCCCCGGCCCCTTGCCGGCCGCACCGTCGCGCGAGGCCGCATCGGTTCCGCCATCTTTGCGCATCGACAGCCCGATCCGCTTGCGGGGCACATCCACCTCGACCACGCGAACCTTGACCACATCGCCCGCCTTCACGACCTCATGCGGGTCCTGCACGAAGCGGTCGGCCAGTTGCGAGACATGGACCAGCCCGTCCTGATGCACGCCGATATCGACGAAGGCGCCGAAGGCCGCGACATTGGTCACCGTGCCTTCCAGCAGCATTCCGGGGCGCAGGTCGGTGATCTCTTCGATACCGTCGGCAAAGCTGGCGGTGACGAATTCCGGACGCGGGTCGCGGCCCGGCTTGGCAAGTTCCGACAGGATATCTTTCACGGTCGGCAGCCCGAAGCGGTCATCGACGAAGTCCATCGGGTCGAGCGCGCCCAGCCGGGCCTCGTCGCCCATCACCGTGCGCAGGTCGCGCCCGCAGGCGGCCACGATCCGGCGGGCCACATCATAGGCCTCGGGGTGGACGGCCGAGGCGTCGAGCGGCTCGTCGCCCGCGGTGATCCTCAGGAAGCCCGCGCATTGCTCGAAGGCGCGGGGCCCAAGGCGCGAGACCTTCAGAAGATCCTTGCGCTTGGCGAAGGCGCCATTGGCGTCGCGATGGGCGACGATGGCCTCGGCCAGAGAGCCTCCCAGCCCCGAGACCCGCGCCAGGAGCGAGGCCGAGGCCATGTTCAGATCGACGCCGACCGCGTTCACCGCATCCTCGACCACGCCATCGAGCGCCCGCGCCAGCCGGTGCTGGTCGACATCGTGCTGGTACTGGCCGACGCCGATGGCCTTGGGCTCGATCTTGACGAGCTCCGCAAGCGGGTCCTGCAGCCGCCGCGCGATCGAGACCGCGCCGCGCAGCGACACGTCGAGCCCGGGGAATTCCTTCGCGGCGAGTTCGGAGGCCGAATAGACCGAGGCGCCCGCCTCGCTGACCACCACCTTTGTGGGCTTCGGCGCGGGCAGGTCGCCCAGAAGCTCGGCCACCATGCGCTCGCTTTCGCGGCTGGCAGTGCCGTTGCCGATGGCAATGAGCCCCACGGCATGCTTGCGGATCAGCGCGGCGAGCGTGGCCTGCGCCCCCCTCAGGTCGTTTCTGGGCTGGAACGGATAGATCGTGGCGGTGTCGAGAAGCTTGCCGGTGGCATCGACCACCGCCACCTTGCAGCCGGTGCGGATGCCCGGATCGATCCCCATCGTCACCTTGGCGCCCGCCGGGGCGGCCAGCAGCAGGTCCTTGAGGTTGCGGGCAAAGACCCGGATCGCCTCTTCCTGGGCGCGGGTTCTCAGATCGCCCATCAGGTCCAGCATCATCGACAGGCTCAGCTTGGTCCGCCAGGTCCAGCCCGCGGCCTCGCGCAACCATCTGTCGCCGGGACCGTCGCCGCGCACATCGAGCGCGCCCGCCACCATGGTCTGTACCCGGGCCACGCCCTCCTCGGGATCGGGGCCGATATCGACGGTCAGCACGCCCTCCTTCGAGCCGCGCATCATCGCCAGCGCCCGGTGGCTCGGCACCCTGGCCCAGGGTTCGCGATGGTCGAAATAGTCGGAAAACTTGGCCCCCGCCTGTTCCTGCCCCTCGACCACCTTCGCCGTCACCAGCGCATTGTCCTGCAGGAAGCTGCGCAGCCGCCCGATTAGGTCGGCATTTTCCGAAAGCCCCTCGGCGACGATGTCGCGCGCCCCGGTCAGGGCCGATTTCACGTCCGGCACCGCCTCTGACAGGTAGCCTTCGGCCAGCGTTTCGGGGGCGGCGGTGCGGTTGGCCATGATCGCCTCGGCCAGCGGCCCGAGCCCGTTCTCGCGGGCGATCATCGCCCGGGTCCGGCGCTTGGGCTTGTAGGGCAGGTAGAGGTCTTCCAGCGCGGCCTTGGTTGCGGCCTTCCGGATGTCGGCCTCGAGCGTCTCGGTCAGCTTGCCCTGCTCGCGCACCGTGTCGAGGATCGTCGCCCGCCGGGCTTCCAGCTCGCGGAGATAGGCCAGGCGCTCGGCCAGATCGCGCAGCTGGGTATCGTCGAGCCCGCCGGTCGCCTCCTTGCGGTAGCGGGCGACGAAGGGCACGGTCGCGCCCCCGTCGAGCAACTCGACCGCGGCGGTGACCTGCTGCGGCTGGGCGCCGATCTCGGTGGCGATGGTACGGGCGATGCGGGGGGCAAGATCGGCGGTCATGGCGGTCCGAAGTCAGGGTCAGGGGGCGACAGCCTAGCCTGACGGGCGGCCGCAGCCAAGCGGCGGAATCCCGCCGGTCCGGGGCCTTGCGCAGGAGGATGCCGATCGCGAGACTGCGGCCCGGGCGACGAAGGAAAGAGTATCGTGGAAACCATGTTGATCGTGTTCGGGAGCATCTACGGCCTGCTCGTGCTGGTCGGGCTGCCGGCGTTGATATTTGCCCATTTCGGGTTGCGCTCGGAAAATGCCCTGCTGCGGATCCGGGTGGAGGACCTGCTCAAGGATTTCGAGGCCCTGACCCGGGAGGTCGCGGCGCTGAGGCGGGGCGCCCCGCCTCAGACGCCGTCGGAACCGGCGCCGGAGCAGGCCGCGGAGGCCCTTTCGTCCGAGCTTGTCCCGCCGGTCGCGTCGCCCGCCCCCGAGCCTTCGACGGCGCCCGTGGCCCGGCGCGGGGAGGATGGCGCAGAGGATGCCCCGCCGGTCGAGGCCGCGCCGAAGGCGCCGCCGCCCGAACCGAAGGGGCCCGCATTGACCGACCGCCTGGCGGCCTGGCTCCGCGAGAACTGGACGCTGGCCCTGGCGGCGCTCTCGCTGATCCTCGGCGGGCTTTTCATGGTGCAATACGGGGTCGAGCAGGGGCTTCTGACGCCGCCGCTCCGGGTGCTGGGCGCGCTGGTACTGGGGGCTGCGCTGATCGCGGGCGGCGAGGCGATCCGGCGGCGGCATGGCGACAGCGCCACGCCCAATCTGCGCCATCTGCCCTCGACCTTCTCGGGCGCGGGCACGGTCGTTCTGTTCATCGCGATCCTGTCGGCCCACGCGCTTTACGGGCTGATCGGTTCGGTCCCGGCGCTGGCGGGCATGGCGGCGGTCTCGCTGGTGGCGGTGCTGCTGGGCTGGCTTTACGGGCCGGTGCTGTCGGCCATCGGCCTGCTGGGGGCCACGGCCGCGCCCTTCTTCGTCGGCGGGTCGTCGGACAAGGCGGTGCTGCTTTACCCCTATTTCGCCATGGTCGGGCTGGCCGGGCTGGGCATCGACACCTTCCGGCGCTGGGCCTGGGTGTCGGGGCTGGCGCTGGGCCTGCCGGCCGGGGCGCTTGGCCTTCTGTGGCTTCATGAGCCCGATGCGCGCGGGCTGGCCCTGGCGGCGCTGGCGCTTGGCCTGGGCGCTGTGCTGATCCCGGCGCGGAGCCTCCGGCCGGTTCAGGGCGGGCCGATGACGGGGCAGGGGCTCGCGGGCTGGGCGGCTCCGGCCTTCCCGACCTGGATCGCCGCGGCGGGGGTTGCGCTTGCAAGCGGCGTGGGGCTCGTGCTGATGCTGGACGGGTCGAGCCCGGCGGCCGCGGCGCTTGGCTATGCGCTCTTGCTTCTGGTCTTCGCCGGGGTGGCGCTGGGGCTGGCCCGGGCGCCCGCCTTCGAGGATCTGGCCCTGCTTCCGGGTGTCGCCGCTCTGGTCGGGCTGGGGCTGCATGCGGCCCTTGACGGTCCGCTTTACAGTGCCTTCCGTGCCGGGCTCGACCGGATGCCCGAAAGCCCGGCGCCGACAACGGTCTGGTGGCTGGTCGCGGGCGGGGCCGCGCTGTCGGTCATCGCCTTCCTCCGGCTGGCCCGGCAGATCGGGACGGATCATCGCGGGCTCTGGGCGCTGGGTGCGGCGGTGCTGCTTCCGGCCGCGATCCTGGTGCTCGAATTCCTCTGGGTGCCGGGCGAGGTGACGGGCGCCTACCCCTGGGCGCTGGCGGTGATGGCGGGGGCGGGGCTGATGGTGGTCCTCGCCGAACGGCGGTCGGCGATGGGCGGCGAGGCCCGCGGCTTCGAGACCGGGCTCTTCGCCGCCTCGGCGCTGATCCTGATCGGGCTGGCACTGTTCCTCGTGCTGACCAAGACCGCGCTCACGCTGGCGCTGTCGGCGATGATGGTGGCGGCGGTGGCGCTGGACCGGCAGCGGCCGATGCGTCCGCTCGGCTGGCTGGCCCAGCTTGGCGCGGCGGTGATCGGCTACCGGCTTCTGGTCGATCCGGGGCTCGACTGGGCCATCCACGGGGCCGGGACGCTCGACGTGCTGCTGGCCCATCTCGGCCCGCTTGCGGCTTTCGCGGCGATCCTGGTCCTGGCCCGGCCCGAGCGCGCGGCGCTGCGGGCGCTGGCCTCGTCCTCGCTGGTGACGGTGATGGCGCTGGCGGTGACGGTGGCGCTTCGGCGCTGGCTCGGGGCCGAGGGCTTCGAGACCCATTGGGCGCAGGGCCTGACGGCGACGGTCTGGATTCTGGCCGCCTTTGCCCAGATCTGGCGGCTGCCGCATGATCCCTCGCTGCTGCGCCCGCTTCGGATCGGCTTTGCCGTGGTGATGGCGCTGGCGGCCTGCGGCGCCGTGGCGGTGATGATCGACGATCTGTCCTGGTTGCTGGCGACCGGGCAGGGCCGGGTCGCGGGGCCGCCGGTTCTCGACAGCCTCGCGCTTGCCATCCTGCCGCTGGCGGCCGTGTTCGGGGCGGGGGCGGCGCTGCTCGGGCGCCCGGGACGGCCCGGCGCGCGGTGGCTGCGGCCCGGGCTTGGCGGGCTTTCGGTGCTGGCGCTGGGCGTCTGGGGCTGGCTCGAGATCCGGCGGATCTGGCGCGGTCCCGACCTGTCGCTGCCGGGGCCGAGCGATGGCGAGCTTTACAGCTATACGCTGGCGCTTCTGCTGGCCTCGGGGCTGGGGCTCTTGCTGGCGGTACTGACCCGCTCGCATGCGCTTCGGCGGCTGGCGATGGCCGGGGTCGCGCTCACCGTGGCCAAGGTCTTCCTGATCGACATGTCCGGGCTGTCCGGGCTGGTGCGGGTCGCCTCCTTCGTCGGGCTTGGCCTCGCACTGGCCGGGCTTGCCTGGCTCGATCGTGCGGTCAGCCGGATCTGGGAGCGCGGCTGAGCCAGATCCTAGGGCCGGAGCAGCCGGCGGCGCGCATGCGCGCCCGCCGGTCCCGCCGGGCGGAGGGACTACACTGGGAGCGTACAGCCCCTGTCACGGGTCGAAATTGCCAAGCCCCGCCTGCAGATGGCTGCGCATCCGGTACTGATAGGCCAGCCGGTCGCGGGCCCCGAGCGCGTCGAGAATGCCCAGATGGTCGGCATGGGTCGCGGTCGCATGGACAGGGCTGTCCTTGCCCTTCGACATGATCCGCAGGATCACCGGCTTCATGATCTTGTAGATATCGAGGATCGCCTTGTTGCCCATCACCGCGATCAGGCGGGTATGGAAGCCGAAATCGATCTCGGCGATCTCGTCGCTGCACTTGGCCCGACGCAGCCCGTCATTGATCTCGCGCATCTCGGCAATGTCGGCCCGGGCGATGCGGGCGAGGATCAGGTCGATCCCGGTCACTTCCAGAAGCCCGCGAAACCCTTGGATGTCCGAGAAGGTCTTGCGCGAGACTTCGAGCGTATTGAATGAAAAGAGCTCGAGCGCTCGCTCCATGCGGTCGTCGACGATGGTGGCGCCGACCTTGGGGCGGACGGTGACGACGCCATAGGCCTTGAGGATGCCCATCGCCTCGCGCACCGTGTTGCGGCTGGCCTGGAACCTGTCGCAAAGCTCGCGCTCGGTCGGCAGGCTGTCGCCGACCCGAAGCCCTTCGGAGGAAATCAGCGCCCGGAGCTTGGAGACCAGCTCGTCGACCGCCGAGAGCCGTGGCCCGCCCGCGCGGGGCGGGACCGCTCCGGAGTGGGCTGTGCCGCATTGGGGGGCCATGTCGGCCTCGCTGCCGATACCCGGTGGCGTTCCGTCCTCCTCCCGCATCATACGCCTCCCCCCAGAGTTTATTTGTCGGGTAAACCTAGAGGCCGGAATTAACGTATGTCAAATAATCATTTAAAATTAAAGGCTATGGGGTGTTTTGTAGATTGGGATTGTCGGGCGCGCCCGGTGCGAATGACATTCGTTCCGGAGATGGGGCAGATGCCTGTTCCTGTTTTTTGACGTGAATGAACTATTGCGCTGCGGGATGCGGCCGGCCTTGCGCTTCTGTCGGGGGGGGCGGAACGCGTTGGTATCGCCGCGTCAAATGCGTGGCGAGGAAAAGGTGGCCAGAAGGAATGTTCCTGTCGATCTATTATAATTGGGGGTAGAAAAGCCATTTGAAATGAATGAGGTTTTGGCGGGGCGGACGATAGGCCGAGCCCACTTTCTGTCGCCGCTGACATGCGGGATTGCAGAGGTTTTTCTCATGAAAATCGGATGACACCTTGCCGGTTTTCGGGACCGGCAGATCGAAGATTTCGGGACCCTTGCCATCTGGCGTTGTGGAGGCGTCCGAAAGCGCGACGGTTTTCCTGTGACCCGGGGCCCCTGTGAAGGATGGCGGCGGCTCAGTCCGCCCCGGGCCCGTCATCGAGCAGCGCGGTGCGGGGATAGTGCAGCGTGTTGTGGAAGCGCGCCGGGGCGTCGGTCGGGTTGCGGTAGCCATGCGGCCGGTCGGCCGGAAACCGCAGCCCGTCGCCCGCGCGGCAGGTCTGCCACTCGCCGTCGAGCAGGACGCCGAGCGCGCCCTCGGTCACGAAGACATCCTCGACCACGCCGGTATCGTGCGGGTTCGACAGATGGACCTGTCCCGGGGCGAGCGTGAGCAGGAAGGTCTCCGAGCCGAAGACCGGATCGAAGGGAAACACCGTGCGCACGCCGATGCCGCCCTGGAACCGTACCGGATCGCGTTCGGCGGGCGCGAAGCTGCCGGTGGTCTGGACCAGATCCTCGATCAGGGCGGTCAGCGGCAGCCGGAACCCCTGGGCAAGCTTCCACATCGTCGCCAGCGTCGGGCTCGATTCGCCGCGTTCGATCTGGCCCAGCATGGCCTTGCTGACCCCGGTGAGTTCGGCGGCCTGGGCGAGGCTCAGCCCGGCGCGGGTGCGCGCGGCCCTGAGATTGATCCGGATCTTGCTGTCTGTCATCGGCATATGGGGCTTGTGCGTTATAGCGTCCGGACGTTATAGCGTCCGTCATCGGGCGGGCGGTTCCTGCGTCCTAGCCCGGACTGGCAGGAAAGGCACGGATCGAAATGGGCTCGGGGCTGAAACTCTCGCATCTCGTGGCGGGCTTCATCGCGGTTCTGCTGGGCTATACCAGCAGCGTCGCGATCATCTTCCAGGCGCTCGAGGTGCTGGGCGCAAGCCAGGCCGAGGCCAATAGCTGGATGCTGGCGCTGGGCGTCGGCATGGGGGCGAGCGGGCTGATCCTGTCGCTGCGCTACCGGATGCCGATCCTGACCGCCTGGTCGACGCCCGGCGCGGCGCTGCTGGTCGTCGGGCTGGACGGCGTCACCATGCCCGAAGCCATCGGTGCCTTCCTGTTCTGCGGCCTGCTGCTGACCCTGACCGGGCTGAGCGGATGGTTCGAGAAGCTCTCGCATCTCATTCCCGATGCCATCGGCAATGCGCTGCTGGCGGGCATCCTGTTCAAGTTCGGCCTCGGCATCTTCGTCTCGACCGAAGAAAACCTGCCGCTGGTCGCGGTCATGTGCGCGGTCTATCTGGCCGGGCGGATCTGGTTCGCGCGCTTCGCCATTCCGGCGGTGCTGCTGGCAGGCTGTGTCTTCTGCGCCGCGACCGGCGCCTTCGAGCAGGGCGCGCTCGATCTGTCCCTGGCCCGGCCGGTGGCGGTGCTGCCGGAGTTCTCGCTGCCGGTGCTGATCGGGGTCGGCCTGCCGCTGTTCATCGTCACCATGGCCTCGCAGAACACGCCCGGCGTGGTGACGCTGAGGGCCGCGGGCTACGCGCCGCCGGTCTCGGCCTGCCTGACCGTGACCGGGCTGACGACGCTGGTGCTGGCCCCGTTCGGCGGCTACGCCTTCAACCTTGCTGCCATCACCGCCGCGATCTGCGCCGGGCCCGAGGCCGACGACAATCCCGATACGCGCTACAGGGCGGTGGTGGTCGCGGGCCTGCTTTACATGCTGGTGGGCATTCTCGGTGCCGCCGTGGTCGGGCTGTTCACCATCGCGCCGAAGGCCCTGGTCATGACCGTGGCGGGGCTGGCGCTGCTGGGCACCATCGGCACCAGCCTGCAGGCCGCGCTGGCCGCGCCCGAGCGCCGCGAGGCGGCCCTCGTCACCTTCATGACCACGGTTTCGGGCATCGGCTTTCTGGGCATCGGCGCGCCGCTCTGGGCGGTGCTGCTGGGCATGGGGACCGGCGCCGCGCTGTCGCTGTCCGCCCGCGTGCGCAGGCCCGCCGCCGCCCGCCCCTGAACACCTGTTCCTGAGCATTCGCGCCCCGTCTGTTCCTGCCGGTTGCGCGGGGCTGGCGGAGCGCCCTCCCGTCGAGCCCGCTCTGGGCGGAAGCTGCCCGAGGCCGGGCAGGTCCGGATGTATTTGCCCAATAATTCAGCAGATGCCCGCCTTGGTTGCATTTCCGGCCGGAGCGGGCATGGCGTGCCTGCGGGGCTCGGCTAGGACGGTTGTGCTGATCGTCCTCGATCGGGGGCCCGCGCGATCTCTTTGGAACGGGGAATGGCAGGGGCTTGTCGCGTTGTATTCAAGTTATGCGTTGCTCTTGCGGGTTCTGGTGATACCTTTTTCTGCAGCGGCCGCAGAGCCGATAAAACGAGCGGTCCCAAAAAGGGAACGCCAGACAACAGGGGATACCGGTTGACCGGAACAAACGACGGTTTCGTGGTCTTCGACCGCGTGCAAAAAAGCTATGACGGGGAAATCCTCGTCGTCAAAGATCTCAATCTTTCCATCGGCAAGGGCGAATTCCTGACGATGCTCGGGCCTTCGGGATCGGGCAAGACGACCTGCCTGATGATGCTGGCCGGCTTCGAGACCGCCACCCATGGCGACATTCTTCTCGACGGCAATCCGATCAACAACATTCCGCCGCACAAGCGGGGAATCGGCATGGTTTTTCAGAACTATGCGCTATTCCCCCATATGACCGTGGCGGAAAACCTCGCCTTCCCGCTCGAGGTGCGAAAGATCGGTCGCGCCGAGCGCGAGGAGAAGGTGCAGCGCGCGCTCGACATGGTGCAGATGGGCGCTTTCGGCGGCCGCCGCCCGGCCCAGCTTTCGGGCGGCCAGCAGCAGCGGATCGCGCTGGCCCGTGCGCTGGTCTTCGAGCCCGAGCTGGTCCTGATGGATGAACCGCTGGGCGCGCTCGACAAGCAGCTGCGCGAGCACATGCAGTTCGAGATCACCCGGCTGGCCCATAATCTGGGGATCACCACGGTCTATGTCACCCATGACCAGACCGAGGCGCTGACCATGTCCGACCGGGTCGCGGTGTTCGACGACGGCCGGATCCAGCAACTGGCCCGGCCTGACGAGCTTTACGAGAAGCCCGTCAACAGCTTCGTCGCCCAGTTCATCGGCGAGAACAACACGCTGCTCGGACGGGTCAAGCAGATCGATGGCAATGCGTTGATCGAACTCGACGATGGCGAGGTGATCGACGCGGTCCCGGTCAACGTCTCGCAGCCCGGCGAACGGACGCTGGTCTCGATCCGGCCCGAGCGGGTCGAGATCGATCCGAAGCGGCTTACGCCCGGGGCGCATCTGATCCATGCCGAGGTGCTGGAATTCATCTACATGGGCGACATCTACCGCACCCGACTGCGGGTGGCGGGCAATGACGATTTCGTCATCAAGACCCGCAACGCCCCCGACCAGCGCCGCCTGAAGCCCGGCGAACATATCGAGATCGGCTGGTTGCCGGAGGACTGCCGCGCGCTTGATGCGCCCTGACGGTTTCCGGGCCCGCCTCGCCCGGGGGCGGTGGCCGGAGCAACACTGATCCGGGCCAAGTCAGCAGGGAGATCGCAATGACGATCAGACATCTTCTTTCCGCAACCGCGCTGGCGGCGCTGCCCGCCGGATTTGCCTTTGCCGAGGACCTGCCGCCCTGCGAGGGCTGCGCCGACAGCTTGACTGTCGTGTCCTGGGGAGGGGCCTACCAGGCCAGTCAGCAGAAGGCCTATTCCGAACCCTATGCCGAGATGACCGGCACCGATTTCACCTGGGATGAAAGCTCGAACGAGGCGGTGGCCAAGCTGCGCGCCATGAACGAGGCGGGCAACATCACCTGGGATCTGGTCGATGTCGAAGGCCCCGACAGCCAGCGGCTCTGCGACGAGGGGCTGGCGATGGAGGTCGATCTCGACGAGATGCTGGCGCCCGCGCCCGACGGCACCCCGGCGACCAAGGATTTCGGCGACAGCGTCATCAATGACTGTTTCGTGCCGCAGATCGTGTTCTCGACCACCTTCGGCTACCGCAGCGATGTGGCGGCCTGGAACGGCAAGGAGCCCGAGGGGCTCTGCGCGCTGTTCGACACCGAGACCTTCCCGGGCAAGCGCAGCCTCGAGAAACGCCCGAAGAAGAACCTCGAATGGGCGCTGCTGTGCGACGGCGTCGAGAAGGACGATCTCTACGACGTGCTCGATACGCCCGAGGGCGTCGACCGCGCGCTGGCCAAGCTCGATACCATCAAGGATGACGTGATCTGGTGGTCGGCGGGCGCCGAGACGCCGCAGCGTCTGGCCGATGGCGAGGTGGTGATCGGCTCGACCTATAACGGCCGGCTGTTCAGCCTGATCGTCGAGCAGAAGCAGCCTGTGAAGATGCTCTGGGACTGGCAGGTCTTCGACTATGACGGCTGGATCATTCCCGCCGATCTGCCCGAGGACCGGCTGAAGCGGGTCGAGCATTTCCTGCATTTCGCGACCGACACCCAGCGCCTGGCCGATCAGGCCAGGTACATCTCCTACGGCCCGTCGCGCGCCTCGTCGCAGCCGCTGGTCTCGACCCATGCCGAGCTCGGTATCGAGATGGCGCCGTTCATGCCCACCAATCCCGCGAACCAGAAGAACTATCTGGTGAACAACATCGAATGGTGGGCCGACAACCAGGACGATGTCGAGGCCAAGTTCCAGGCCTGGCTCGCCAGGTAGACGGCCGGGAAAGCGGCCCGGGTCGGCGGCCCCCGGCGGGGTGCGCCGTCCCGATCATCCGACCGAACGGCCCGGGCGGCGCCGCGCGCGTGCGCCCCGGTCCCAGCAAAAAAGCAGGGGGACGTGCGAGATGCCGAAAGGGTATATCATCGCCCATATCACCGTGACCGACCCGGAGGCCTACCGGGACTATGTCGACCGCGACACGCCGATCCTTGAAAGCTTCGGCGGCAGATTTCTGGTGCGGGGCGGCGCCTCGGAGGCGCCCGAAGGGCCGATGAAGGATCGCCATGTGGTGATCGAGTTCCCCGATTTCGAGGCCGCGAAACGCGCCTTCCATTCGCCGGAATATCAGGAGGTGGCCGCGATCCGTCACGCCACCGCGACAAGCGACATCGTTCTGGTCGAGGGCGTGGCATGACCGGGCCCGCCACGGATACCGCCGCATCCGGCCCCGTCCTTGCCGCCGATGGCGCGCCGCTGAAACGCAGCCTGCGCCGCGCGCTTAGGGCTCAGAAGCTGCGGGCGCTGATGCTGATCGCGCCGCTTCTGGTCTTCGTGCTGGTCACCTTCATCGCGCCGATTGCCGACATGCTGTTCCGCTCGGTCGAGAACCAGATCGTCTCGGACACGCTGCCGCGCACCGCCCGCGAGATCCGCGATTACGACCCCGACAGCGGGCAGATGCCCTCCGACAGGGTGCTGGCGGCCTTCACCTACGATCTGGTCGCCGCCGCCGAGCGCAAGCAGCATACCCGGCTCGGCTCGCGGCTGAATTACGAATATTCCGGCATTTCCTCGCTGTTCCGCAAGACCGGCCGCCGGGTCGACGATTTCGGCGAGAGCTATCTCGACCAGTTCGTCGCGGTCGATCCCGCCTGGGAAGAGCCCGCGACCTGGGTCGCGCTGATGGCCGATCCGGACTGGACCGCGAGCTACCGCGCCTGGAGCGCGGCGCGCGATGCCGCGAAGGCCGCGGGCGAGCCCTTCGCCCTGGCCCAGCCGCTGTTCGCGCTTCGCGACGGGGTGGCGGAAGTGCTGCCCGAAACCGCCAGCGCCTATGCCGAATTCGCCCGCATCGTTCAGGTCGAGGACGATGACGATCCGGCCGCCGAAGAGCCCTGGGCGCCGGTCTATCTGGCGCTGTACCGCGACCTTCTGCATATCGGGCCGGGCGCCGTCGCCCGGCTTGGCCCCGAGGCCGAGGCAATGCTCGATGCCGCCCATGACGCGGTCGAGGATTTCGCACCGGTCGATCTGTCCGGGCTGTATCTGAAAGCCGACAGGGACTGGGCCGATCCCGGGGTCTGGGGCACGATCAGGGCCTTCTCGCCCGCCTATACGCCCGGCTATTTCCTGAACGCGGTCGATCTGCGACTGACCGCCGACGGGATTGCCGCCCAGCCCGAGGACCGGCAGATCTACATCATGCTGTTCGAGCGGACGCTGTTCATGAGCCTCGCGATCATGGGCTCCTGCGTGCTGCTGGGCTATCCGATCGCCTATCTGCTGTCGAACCTGCCGCTCCGGACCTCGAACCTCCTGATGATCCTGGTGCTCCTGCCGTTCTGGACCTCGCTTCTGGTGAGGACCTCGGCCTGGAAGGTGCTTCTGCAGCAGCAGGGGGTGATCAACGACATCCTCGTCTGGCTGGGGATCGTGTCGAACAGCGGGCGGCTGATCCTGATCAACAACCAGACCGGCACCATCATCGCGATGACCCATATCCTGCTGCCCTTCATGATCCTGCCGCTCTATTCGGTGATGAAGACCATTCCGCCCTCCTATGTGCGGGCCGCGAAAAGCCTCGGCGCCACCAACTGGACGGCGTTCTGGCGGGTCTATTTCCCGCAATCGGTGCCCGGCATCGGCGCGGGCTGCATCCTCGTCTTCATCCTGGCCATCGGCTATTACATCACGCCCGAACTGGTCGGCGGCACCTCGGGCACCTTCATCTCGAACCGGATCGCCTATCACATTTCCAGCTCGCTCAACTGGGGCCTCGCGGCCGCGCTGGGCGCGATCCTGCTGGGTGTCGTGCTGATCCTTTACTGGGCCTATGACAAGCTCGTGGGCATCGACAACGTGAGCCTGGGGTAACGCATATGTCACAGATGGACCTTCCGCCCTATGCCACGCTCGGTCAGCGGATCTGGCATTATGCCTATTACGTGATCTGCGGGCTGATCTTCTTCTTCCTGATCGCGCCGATCCTGGTGATCATCCCGCTCAGCTTCAACGCCGAGAATTTCTTCACCTTCACGCCGAAGATGCTGGCGCTCGACCCCGAGGGCTATTCGCTCAAGCATTATCAGGACTTCTTCACCAGCAATGCCTGGCAGCATGCGCTCTGGAATTCGGTCAAGATCGCGCCTGCCGCCACCTTCCTTGCGGTCTCGCTCGGGACGCTGGCCGCGGTCGGGCTCAGCCAGGAACATGTGCCCTTCCGGCGCACGATCATGGCGATCCTGATCTCGCCGATGATCGTACCGCTGATCATCTCGGCGGCGGGGATGTATTTCTTCTATTCCCGGATCGGGTTGCAGGGCACCTATGTCGGCGTCGTGCTGGCCCATGCGGCGCTGGGCATTCCCTTCGTCATCATCACGGTGACGGCGACGCTGGTGGGCTTCGACACCTCGCTGACCCGGGCCTCGGCCAGCCTCGGCGCGAACCCGGTCACGACCTTCTTCAAGGTGCAGATGCCGCTGATTTTGCCCGGCGTCGTCTCGGGCGGGCTGTTCGCCTTCATCACCTCCTTCGACGAGGTGGTGGTGGTGCTGTTCGTGGGCTCGGCCAACCAGCAGACGCTGCCCTGGCAGATGTTCACGGGGCTGCGCGAACAGATCAGCCCGACCATCCTCGCGGTCGCGACGATCCTCGTGGTGATCTCGATCGGGCTTCTGACCACGGTCGAAATCCTGCGGCGGCGCTCGGAGAAGATGCGCGGGCTGAGCCCCGGCTGACCCGCCGCCAAGGCATGGCCCGCCCGGAGGAACATCTGCCGGGCGGGCCGTGTTGAGAGACTGTCAACGGACAGGAGGGGAGGCCATGAAACCGTTCAAGACACTGGTTCTCGTCGCCAATGAGCGCGAGGCGCGTCTGCTGGTCAATCGCGGGACCGGCAAGGGGCTTGCCGAGGTGACCCGGTTTTCGAAGGCGCATGAGATCGAATATGCCGACGGGCGCGGCCGCGACCAGGGCGGCGCGACCGCCGGTCGCCACGCGATGGAGCCGCCGACGAGCCTGCGGGTCCAGAACCGCGAGAGCTTCGCGGCGGATGTGCTGGGCCTCACCGCCGAGGTCTGGGCCAAGGGCGATTACGACCGTTTCGTGATGGCGGCGCCGCCGAAGATGCTCGGCGAATTGCGCAACCGGATCGAGGGCTCGCTGGAACGGGCGCTGGCGGTCGATATCGACAAGGACATCGTGGGGGTTGCAGCGGCGGACCTGCCTCGCCATTTCGAGGATGTGATCGTGTTCTGAGACGGGATGCGTGGGGTGTCCCGGGAATGCGGTCGCAGCGGAGGCTGGACCTATGACCGATACCAACTCGACGCTGAACGAGGGCGCGCAGGCATCGGACGCCCAGGACAAGGGCTACCGTCCCGCGCTGATCCGGGGGGCCTGGATGCTCTTGATGCTGGCCCTCTTCTACGCCGCGCAGATGATCATGATCATCGCGGCGATACTGCAATTCGGCTGGCTTCTCTTCGCCAAGGAGGAGAACGAGCGGATTGCCGAGTTCGGCGACAAGCTCGCCAACTGGATGGCGATTGCCGCGCGCTACCTGACGGTGGCGGGCGACGCGAAACCTTTCCCCTGGACCGACTGGAAATAAGCCGGTCCAAGGCGCAATCGGGCCGGGTGGCGCAGGACGCGCCGCCCGGCTGCGTCGGTCAGTCTTCCATCGCTTCCAGTTCGTCGATCATGCCCGAGATCATCGACAGCCCCTTGTCCCAGAAGGCGGGGTCCGAGGCATCGAGCCCGAACGGCGCCAGCAGATCCTTGTGGTGCTTGGACCCGCCCGCCTTCAGCATCTCGAAATACTTGTCCTGGAAGCCCGCGCCGCTTTCCTCATAGACCGCGTAAAGCGCGTTCACCAGCCCGTCGCCGAAGGCATAGGCATAGACGTAGAAGGGCGAATGCACGAAATGCGGCACGTAGGACCAGAAGGTCTCGTAGCCCGGCATGAATTCGAAGACCGGCCCCAGGCTCTCGCCCTGCACGCTCATCCAGATATCGTTGATGTCCTCGGGCGTCAGCTCGCCGCCGCGCCGGGCCTCGTGCAGCTTGCACTCGAAATCGTAGAAGGCGATCTGGCGCACGACCGTGTTGATCATGTCCTCGACCTTGCCGGCCAGCAGCGTCTTCTTCTGGGCCTGCGTCGTGGCGCCTGCCAGCAGCTTGCGGAAGGTCAGCATCTCGCCGAACACGCTGGCGGTCTCGGCCAGGGTCAGCGGCGTCGAGGCCAGCAGCTCGCCCTGACCGGCGGCCAGCACCTGATGGACGCCATGGCCCAGCTCATGGGCGAGCGTCATCACGTCGCGCGGCTTGCCCAGGTAGTTCAGCATCACATAGGGGTGCACGTCGGTCACGGTCGGATGGGCGAAGGCGCCGGGCGCCTTGCCGGGCTTGACGCCCGCATCGATCCAGCCCCTGTCGAAGAAGGGCTCGGCGATCTCGGCCATCTTCGGCGAGAATTCGGAATAGGCCTCCATAACGGTGGCCTTCGCGGCCTCCCAGCCGACGGTTTTCTGCTCTTCGATCGGCAGCGGCGCGTTGCGGTCCCAGACCTGCAGCTTGTCGAGCCCCAGCCATTTCGCCTTCAGCGCGTAATAGCGATGCGAGAGCTTGGGATAGGCCGCGACCACGGCATTGCGAAGCGCCTCGACCACTTCGGGTTCGACATGGTTCGACAGGTGCCGCCCGGTCTGCGGCGTCGGCATCTTGCGCCAGCGGTCCTCGATCTCCTTCTCCTTGGCCAGCGTGTTGTGGACCCGGGCGAAGGTCTTGATATTGGCGCCGAAGACCTCGGCCAGCGCGCGCGCCCCGGCCTCGCGCCTGTCGCGCGCGGGATCGGTCAGCAGGTTCAGCGTGGCCTCGATGCCCAGCGGCGCGTCCTCGCCCTCGACCTCGAATTCCAGCCCGGCGATGGTCTCGTCGAACAGCTTGTTCCAGGCGCTCGCGCCCACCACCGACTGGTCATGCAGGAATTTCTCCAGCTCGTCCGACAGCTGATAGGGCCGCGTCGCCCGCATCCGGTCGAAGACCGGCTTGTAGCGCGTCAGCGCGGCATCGGCGGCAAAGAGCGCCTCATAGGCGTCATCCGCGATCCGGTTGAATTCCAGCGAGAAGAACACGAGCGGCGTGGTATAGTTGGTGATCCGGTCCTGACAGTCCGACAGGAACTTGGCGCGGCCGGCATCCATGGTGTTCTGGTAATAGCGCAGCCCGGCATAGGACATGATCCGCCCGGCCACGCGGTCGATGGCCTCGTAGCGGGTGATGCAGCTCAGCATCCCGGCGGCGTCGAGCCCGGCCAGCCTGCCCTCGTAATCGGCCGCGAAGGCCGCGCATTCCTGTTCCAGCCAGCCCATGTCGCGGGCGATTTCGGGCGCGTCGGGCGCGGCATAGAGATCGGACAGATCCCATTCCGGCAGGTCTCCCAGCGCGCCGCCGGCGCTGGCATTGGCGTCAAAGACGGGGCGGGGCGATGCGATGCGCATGGGCGATCCTCATTTGTTGTGTTGATCCAGAGATAGAGTGCCGGGGGGCGCCGGTTCAAGCGCCGGGCGTCGTCTCGCCGCCGGCAGCGCCCAGCAGCGCCTTCAGGGTGTCGAGCCTGTCGGCCTCGGCCGCGGGCTTGTCGCGGCGCCAGCGCAGCATCCGGGGAAAGCGCAGGGCAAGGCCGGATTTGTGGCGCGGACTGGCCCGGATGCCCTCGAAGGCGATCTCGAAGACCAGCTCGGGCGCGACCTGCCGCACCGGGCCGAAGCGCTGAAGCGTGTTCTTCCGGACCCAGGCGGTGATCTCGCGGAATTCGGCATCGGTGAGGCCGGAATAGGCCTTGGTCACCGGCACCAGCCTGTCGCTGTCCCAGACCGCGAAGGTGAAATCGGTGTAAAGCGTCGCGCGCCGCCCGTGGCCCGCCTGGGCATAGATCATCACCGCGTCGACGGTCAGCGGGTCGAGTTTCCATTTCCACCAGTCGCCTTTCCTGCGACCGGCCAGATAGGGCGCGTCGGCGCGTTTCAGCATCACGCCTTCGGCCTCGGCCGCGCGTGCCGCGCCCCGGGTCCGGGCCAGATCCTCCCAGTCGTCGAAGGGCAGGGCCTGCGAAAGGCGCAGCGGCCCGCCGGGCGGCATACCGGCGATGATCTGTTCCAGCCGCGCGCGGCGCTCGGCCAGCGGGCGGGGGCGGATGTCGGTGCCGCCGTCCTCCAGCAGATCATAGGCGAGAAACGCGGCCGGGGTTTCGGCCAGCAGCCGTTTCGACAGCGTCTTGCGACCGATCCGGGTCTGCAGCGCGGCAAAGGGCAGGGGGCGGCCGTCCTTCCAGGCCAGGATCTCGCCATCCAGTACGGTGCCTGCGGGCAGGAAATCGCGGGCGACGGCCAGTTCGGGGAACCGCCCGGTGATCAGGTCCTCGCCGCGCGACCAGAGGAAATGCACCCCGCCGCGCGCGATCAGCTGGCCGCGGATGCCGTCCCATTTGTATTCGGCGATCCAGTCGCCGGGTGCGCCCAACGTCTCGGGCGGGCCCTCGATCTGATAGGCCAGATAGAACGGATAGGGGCGCGACAGCGCCGCCGCCGGGTCGGGCGCCTCGATCAGGGCCTGCCAGCTTGTCGTCGCGGGCGTCCAGTCGCCCATCAGCCGGTGCGCCAGCTCGGCCTCGTCCTGCCCGGTGGCGCGGGCCAGCGCGCGGGTCATCAGGGTCTGGCTCACGCCGACACGGAACCCGCCGGTCAGAAGCTTGGTGAACAGGAACCGCTCGGGTCCGCCGAGGCTGTCCCAGGCCTTGAGGATCCCGGCCTTTCGGGCGGGCTCGTCCATCCGCGCCATGGCGAGGATGTCGGTCATGCGCGCCGACAGGCTCCGGTCGCTGTCCTGGACGGGCGGCGGCAGGACCAGCGCGATGGTCTCGGCCAGATCGCCCACCACCGGATAGCATTCCTCGAACAGCCAGAGCGGCAGGCCCGCCCGCTCGGCCGCCCATTCCCGCAGCCGCGTCGCCGTCACCGCCCGGCGCGGCCGCCGCCCCGACAGAAGCGCCACGGTCCAGAGCCGGTCGGGCTCGGGCGCCTCGGCCAGATAGGCGGCCAGCGCCTCGACCTTGGCGGTGGTGCGGGTGGTGCGGTCGAGCGCGGTGAAAAGGGCGGCGAAGCGTTTCATTCCGCGTCGCCTTCAGTCGTTTCGCCCTCCCAGGCGGTGGCGACGATGCCCGCGTCATAGCCCTGCTCGGCCAGCCAGCGCCGGAACGGGGCGGTATAGCCATGGGTCACCAGAACCCGCTCGGCGCCGGTTTCGCGGATCGCGGTATTGAGCCCGTCCCAGTCGGCATGATCGGACAGCACGAAGCCACGCTCGGCGCCACGCCGCCTGCGCACACCGCGCAGCGCCATCCAGCCCGAGGCAAGCCCGGTCGAGGCCCGCCCGAAGCGCCGCGCCCAGGCGCTGCCAAGGGCCGAGGGCGGGGCCAGCACAAGCGCGCCGGGATGGGCGCGCGGATCGGTCTCGGGCGTGACCGGCTCCGTGTCGGGCAGGTCCAGCCCCTGGTCGCGCATCACCCGGCAGGTGGCCTCGATGGCGCCATGGGTCAGGATCGGGCCCGGCCCCGGTTCGGCGCCGTTGCCAAGCCCCGCCAGAAGCCGCTGTGCCTTGCCAAGCGCATAGGCGCCCAGAAGGCTTGCCCGGCCGAGGGCCGCGTTCTCGGCCCACCAGTCGCGGATCTCGGCCATCACCTCGGCCTGCGGGCGCCAGCGGAAGATCGGCAGCCCGAAGGTGCATTCGCTGATGAAGGTATGGCAGCGGACCGGCTCGAACGGGTCCGACAGCCCGTCGGGCTCGGGCTTGTAATCGCCCGAGACGACCCAGACCTCGCCCTTGTGCTCGACCCGGATCTGGGCCGAACCCGGCACATGGCCCGCCGGGTGGAACGAGACCGTGGCTGCGCCGATCCGGCGGGGCTCGCCATAGCGGATGGTGTCAAGCGCGATGGCGCCCAGCCGGTGGCGGATCACCGGGGCGGCGATGTCGGTCGCCAGATAATGCCGGTGGCCGGGACGGGCATGGTCGGCATGGCCATGGGTGATCAGCGCCCGGTCGACCGGCGCCCAGGGGTCGATGTGGAAATCGCCCGCAGGGCAGTAAAGCCCTTGCCCGGTGACGGTCAGAACGCTCATGACCCGACTATAGCGCGGCCCGGGGGCGGGGCGATTGCATTCGGTGCGCGGGCGTCGCATAGGGCGATCATGGCTGATGTGCATGTGACAGAACCGATCCATCCCGACGCGCTGGCGCTTCTGGCGTCGGCGGGGCTGAGTGTCTCCTGCGGCTGGAAGGATGACGACCCTGCGGCGGGGCTGGCCACGGCGCGGGCCTGGATCCTGCGCACCTTCGTGGTGAGCCCCGAGATGATCGCGGGCGCACCCGGGCTCGAGGCGATCTGCAAGCACGGGGTCGGTACCGACAACATTCCCCTCGCCGAGGCCGAGCGCCGGGGCATTCCGGTCTTCAACACGCCCGGCGCCAATGCCAATGCGGTGGCCGAGCATACGATGATGATGCTTTTGGCGCTGACCCGGCAGGCGGTGGCGATGGACCGGGTCGCGCGGGCGGGGTTTGTCGGCTTCGAACAGCTGGCGCCGCTCGAGCTTTCGGGTATGCGGATGCTGATCCTGGGTTTCGGACCGATCGGCCAGCGTGTCGCGCAACTGGCGCGGGCCTTCGACATCGAGGTCACGCTCTGGCACCGGCGGCTGAGCGCCGAGGAGGCGGGCGTGCCGGTGGTGCGCGATCTTGCGGCGGCACTGCCCGCGGCGCAGATCCTCACCCTGCATCTGCCGCTGAACGCGGGCACGCACGGGCTGATCGGCGCGGCCGAGCTGGCGGCCTTGCCCGAGGGCGCGATCCTTCTCAATACCGGACGGGGCGGCGTCGTCGACGAGGCGGCGCTGGTCGCGGCGGCGCCCCGGCTGGGCGGCATCGGGCTCGACGTGTTCGAAACCGAACCGCCGCCGCCCTCGGACCCGCTTCTCGCGCTGCCGAATGCGCTTCTGTCGCCCCATGCCGCGGCGCTGGGCGAGCGCAGCGTCCGGCGGATGGGGATGATGGCCGCCGAGGCCGCGATCCGGGCGCTCGGCGCTTGACAGTGGGCGGTGCCCCTGTATAAGCGCGCCATTCCGGCCCTCGCGGCCGGGATTTTCATTGGTGTTGGTGGCCCCCGCAAGGGGATGCCTGTCAGGGTCCGGGCCGGTCCGGAACGGGTCCAGAGGACAACGCCCTTCATTGCTGCCTGCGGGCGGCGCCCTTTTGAAGGAGATCAGCCGTGACCAAACGCACGTCTGCCAAGTACAAGATCGACCGCCGCATGGGCGAAAACATCTGGGGCCGCGCCAAGTCCCCGGTGAACCGCCGCGAATACGGCCCCGGCCAGCACGGTCAGCGCCGCAAGGGCAAGCTGTCCGACTTCGGGATCCAGCTGCGCGCCAAGCAGAAGCTGAAAGGCTACTATGGCGACATGACCGAGAAACAGTTCCGCCGCATCTTCGCCGAGGCCGAGCGTCAGCGCGGCGATACCGGCGAGCTGCTTGTCGGCCTGCTGGAACGCCGCCTCGACACCGTGGTCTACCGCGCCAAGTTCGTGCCGACCATCTTCGCCGCCCGCCAGTTCGTGAACCACGGCCATGTCACCGTGAACGGTCAGCGCGTCAACATCCCGTCCTACCGGGTCAAGGAAGGCGACGTCATCGAGGTCCGCGAGAAGTCCAAGCAGATGACCGCGCTGCTCGAAGCGGTGCAGCTCGCCGAGCGTGACGTTCCCGATTACATCGAGGCCGACCATTCCAAGATGACCGCCACCTTCGTGCGCATCCCGGGTCTCGGAGACGTGCCCTACCCGGTCGTCATGGAACCCAACCTCGTCATCGAATTCTACGCGCAGAACTAAGGTTCCGCGCCGCGACAACCGTATCGGACCCGTCCTGCCGCGTGCAGGGCGGGTCCTTTCCGTTCAGGCCGGTCTCTCTGTCGCCTGCGGCACCGCGGCCGGGCGCCGGGCGCGGGGGCGGCTTGCCCGAATCCGGACCGCGCGCTATGGGCCGCGCGGGGCTGCTTTGCGGGAGGCGCGATCATGGCCGACAAACCCACTGCCGAACTGGTCTTCGAGCGCGGGCTCTTCGCCTCGCGCTGGCTGATGGCGCCGATGTATCTGGGGCTCGTGGTGTCACTGGCGATGCTGGTCGTCGTGTTCCTGCGCGAGATCGCCTATTACGCGCCGCAGGTGCTGACGATGTCGAGCGAGACCGCTATCTTGGCGGTGCTGACCCTGATCGACCTCACGCTGGCGGCCAACCTGCTGTTGATCGTGCTGTTCTCGGGCTACGAGAACTTCGTCTCGAAGCTTGATATCGGCGATCACAGCGACCGCCCCGACTGGATGGGCACGGTCGACTTCTCGGGTCTCAAGATGAAGCTGATCGCCTCGATCGTGGCGATTTCGGGAATTCACCTGCTGAAACGCTTCATGGAGATCGGTCAGGCCAAGGCCGATGCGGTCTATGGCAATAACGAGCTGTTCTGGCTGGTGCTGATCCATATGGTCTTCGTGCTGTCGGGCGTGCTGCTTGCGGCGATGGACTGGCTGTCGGCCCGCGCCAAGAGGACCTGAGCGCATACTGTTGCGCCGCCGCTTAGGGCGGCCGGGCGGAGGTATTTGGGACTGGCTTTGGGCTTTTCCGTCGGCTAGGGATGCGCGCCAAGGAGACACCGCCATGACCAGGATCCCCCCCCAACCCGGAATTCTCGAGATCGCCCTCTATCAGGGCGGGCAGTCGAAGATCGAAGGGATGACAGATGTCGTCAAGCTGTCGTCGAACGAGAACCCGTTCGGCACCTCCGAGAAGGCGAAAGCGGCCTTCTCGCGCTGCGTGCACAGCCTGCATCGCTATCCCTCGACCGACCATGCCGAGCTGCGTGCCGCCATCGGCGAACAGCACGGGCTCGACCCCGAACGGGTGATCTGCGGCGTCGGTTCGGACGAGATCATCGCCTTTCTCTGCCAGGCCTATGCCGGTCCCGGCGACGAGGTGATCCATACCCGGCACGGCTTCGCCATGTACCGGATCTCGGCGCTGGCGGCGGGCGCGACCCCTGTCGAGGTCGATGAGGTCGAGCGTACCGTCGATGTCGACGCGATCCTTGCCGGGGTCACCGACCGGACCCGGATCGTGTTCCTGGCCAATCCCGGCAACCCGACCGGCACCATGATCCCCGAGGCCGAGACCCGGCGGCTGGCCGAAAGCCTGCCCGAGAGCGTGGTCCTGGTGCTTGACGCGGCCTATGCCGAATATGTCGAGGGTTTCGATGGCGGCCGCGCGCTGGTCGATCGTCACCATAACGTGGTGATGACCCGGACCTTCTCGAAGATCTACGGTCTGGGCGGGTTGCGGGTCGGCTGGGCCTATGCCGCGCCCGAGGTGATCGGCGTTCTGAACCGGGTCCGCAGCCCCTTCAACCTGGGTCAGGCCCAGCTCGAGACCGCCGAGGCGGCGGTGCGCGATCAGGCCTTCGTTACCCGCTGCCGGGCCGAGAACATCCGGCTCGCGGCCTGGCTGGTCGAGGCGCTGAACGAGGCCGGCGTGCCGACCGATCCGACCTTTTCCAACTTCGTGCTGCCGCGCTTTGCCGATGCCGCCGAGGCCGAGGCCTGCGATGCCTATCTCAAGTCTCAGGGGCTGATCGTGCGCCGGGTCGGCGGCTACAAGCTGCCCCATGCGCTGCGCATCACCGTGGGCGACGAGGCCGCCTGCCGCCGGGTGGCCCATGCCGTGCGGGCCTTCAAGGAGGGGGCGCGGTGAAAAGCCCGCTCTACGACCGGGTCGCGCTGATCGGGCTGGGCCTGATCGCGGGCTCGATGGCGCTGGCAATGCGCCGGGCGGGGCTGGCGGGCGAGATCGTCGGCACCGCCCGTTCGGCCGAGACCCGGGCCGTTGCCGCCGAGATCGGCCTTGTCGACCGGGTGGTCGAGACCGCGGCCGAGGCCGCTGAGGGCGCCGATCTGGTGGTGCTGGCGGTGCCGGTCGGGGCGATGGGCGCGGTCGCGGCCGAGATCGCGCCGCATCTGGCCCCGGGCGCGACCCTGACCGATGTCGGCTCGGTCAAGCGCGCGGTGATCGAGACGGTCGCGCCGCATGTGCCAGAGGGCGTCCATTTCATTCCCGCCCACCCGCTGGCGGGGACCGAGCATTCGGGCCCCCGCTCGGGCTTTGCCGAGCTGTTCGACAACCGCTGGAGCCTGATCGTGCCGGTGCCGGGCACCGATCCGGCCGCGACCGCTCGGCTGAAACGGTTCTGGGAGGGGATGGGCGCCAATGTCGAGGAGATGGATCCCGACCACCACGACCTGGTGCTGGCGGTGACCTCGCATGTGCCGCACCTCATCGCCTATACCATGGTCGGCGTCGCCGACGACCTGCGCCGGGTGACCGATGGCGAGGTCATCAAGTATTCGGCCGCGGGCTTTCGCGATTTCACCCGGATCGCGGCCTCGGACCCGACCATGTGGCGCGACGTGTTCCTGACCAACAAGGAAGCCACGCTGGAAATTCTCGGCCGCTTCACCGAAGAGCTGTTCGCGCTTCAGCGGGCGATCCGGACCGGGCAGGGCGAGGAGCTTTTCGATTATTTCACCCGGACCCGCGCCATTCGCCGCGGCATCATCGAGGCCGGCCAGGATACCGAGGCGCCCGATTTCGGCCGCGGTGGCAAGGCCCGGACCTGATGCGGCGAGCGGGCCTCGTTCTCGCGCTGGTTCTGGTCGCGGGAACGGGGAGTGCCGCCAGTTTCGACAGCATCCCGCGCCCGAAGCCGCGCCCGGCACTTGCCTGGGGCGCGCTCCCGGCAGAGGCGGTGGCGGTCCGGCCCGAGGCACGGCCCGCGACCGTCCTCGCCCGGGTGATGAATGGTCCCCGTCGCGCCCGCTCCGAGGCGGCGGCCGGTCGGGGGCTCGACCGCTCGCTCCGGCCCGTGCCGCGGCCCTCAGATCTGCTGGCCAAGCTTGCGGCGGCGGGCCCGCGCAGCCAGCCCTCTGCGGTATCGACCCCGCGCCGGGGCGTGGTCTGCGGCGATCCGGCGATCACGGGCGAGATGATCGCGCCGATCGTGGCCCGGGTCGCGGGCTGCGGGGTTGCGCGGCCGGTACGGGTGAGCGCGGTCGACGGCGTCGCGCTGAGCCAGCCCGTCACCGTCGATTGCGCAACGGCACGGGCGCTGAGATCCTGGGTCAGCAACGGCATCAAGCCCGCGGTGGGCCGACGCGGAGGCGGGGTCGCGTCGTTGAGGGTCTTCGCCCATTACGTCTGCCGTACGCGCAACAACCGGAAGGGCGCGAAGATCTCCGAGCATGGCCGCGGTCATGCGGTCGATATCGGCGCGGTGACGCTGCGCAACGGCACATCGCTGACCGTGCTCGGGGGCTGGAAGGACCCGGCTCAGGGCCGGGTGCTGAAGCAGATCCACCGCGCCGCTTGCGGGCCCTTCGGCACCGTGCTGGGGCCGGGCGCGGACCGGTTCCATCAGGACCATATCCATGTCGACACGGCGCGCTATCGCGGCGGCGCCTATTGCCGCTGAGCCTGTTGTTCGGCCCCGGACAAGGTCTCTAGCGCAGCCTGAAATTCGGGGCGGGGCCCAGCGGCACCGGGCCGAGCCAGGTCTGCCCCAGCGCAAAGCGCAGCGGCACGTCCAGCATTTCGGGACGCCCCGAAAGCCCGGCCAGCAGGCCCAGCGCGTCCTCGAGCCGGTCGGCAAGCGGCGCGGGCAGCTGGCCCGAGCTGCGGGCGATGGCGATCATTTCGCGCCAGTTGGTGGCGCGGAGCGTGAGTCTGCCCGAGGGCTGGCCCTCGGCATCGACATCGAAGCTGCCGGCCGCCTGCAGCGCCAGATCGCCCCATTGCGCGTCGAGCCGCGCGATCTCGACTCGGCGGACCTGGGGCCGCCGCTCTTCGATCGCGCGCCGGTCCCAGGGCGCGTCGAAGACGGCCACCGCCTCGAACGAGACCCGCTGGAACAGGGGCGGCAACAGGCCCGCCGGGTCGAGCGTGGCGACAAGCCCCGCGGGCGGGCGCATCCCGCTGGCCGACAGCCGCAGATGCTGGGCCCCGGGCCGGTCCGCGACGGCCTTGATCGCGATCTCGGCGCCATCCATCGAGGCCCGCCGGCCGCGATCCGAGACAAGCCCGAAGGCGCCCACCGAAAGCCTCGCCGAGGCCAGCTCGAAGGCCAGTCCGGGCCGGAAGGCCAGGGTGCCGGTCATCGTCTCGGCCGTGACCGCGATCCGCTCGAGAGGGGTGGCGATCTGCTGGGTCTCGGGCCAGCGCGCCAATATGCGCTGCGGGCGGTGGCTTTGTGCGGAAAAGCTGAATTCCGGCATCGACCAGGCCAGCCCGGTGCCCGGATCGGCCAGGCTCAGGTCCTCGATCCGGCTGTCGAACCGGGTGGGAAAGCCGGTCACGTCGATCCGCCCGGCATCGGCGGCCCAGCCCTCGGCGCGGCGGGTGTCGAGCCAGCCCGCCAGCCCGCGCTCGATCCCGCGCGCGGCCAGCGCCCAGTAGCCCGACCAGGCCAGCGCGGCCAGCAGCGCCAGAGACAGCAAAAACCGCATCGCGGGCCCCCTTTCGTCCCATGCCCGGATGAGGGTAACAGGGGGCGACGGGAAAGGACCAGATGATGCAGGACGGCTTGTGGGTTTTCGGCTATGGATCGCTTCTTTGGAAGCCGGGCTTCGAGGTGGCCGAGCGGCGGCTCGCGCGGCTCGAGGGCTGGCATCGCAGCTTCTGCATGCGCTCGATCCACCATCGCGGCAGCGAGGCCGAGCCGGGGCTGGTACTGGCGCTCGACGCCGCGCCCGGGGCAAGTTGCCAGGGGGTGGCGCTGCGCGCCGCGCCGGGGACCGAGGCCGAGACGCTGGCGGCGCTGCGCGAACGCGAACTGATCTCGGCCGCCTATTTCGAGGTCGAGCTCGACCTGGTTCCGGCCGGGGGCGGCACGATCCGGGCGGTCTGCTATGTGATCGACCCCGATCATGTGCAATATTGCGGCGGGCTGCCGCTTGAGGAACAGGCGCAGATCATCGCCCGGTCGCAGGGCGGCATGGGGCCGAATGACGAATATCTGTTCAACACGGTCGCGCATCTGGCCGAGCTGGGCCTGTCCGACCCCGATCTCGACTGGCTTGCCGACAGGGTCAGAGCGCTGAAATCGGATTGATTGTTGTGGGATGGCCCTGCTTGGCCTAGTCTCTGCCCAAGAAATGACCGGGCCAGAACCCAATCCCATGGACAAGACCCCACGCGAGGCCGAGCCGCAATTTTCCCGACCGAGGCGGCAGGTCGTCTTGATGACGAGCGCCTGCCTGTTCTTCGCGACCGGGGCCTATGTGGCCTATCCGCAGGTGGCGCCGGTGTTTCTGGCCAGCCCCTATCTGAACGGGGCCATCGTCTTCGTCTTCCTGTTCGGTGTCGCGACCTGTTTCCTGCAGGTGATCCAGCTTGGTGCCTCGGTGCGCTGGATCGAGGATTTCGCCGGCGGCATTCCGGGCCATGGCCTGACCCGGGCACCGAAGCTTCTGGCGCCGCTTGCGGCATTGCTGCGCAAGCGCAGCGACAAGCGGATGCAGATCAACACCGCCTCGGCCCGTACCATCCTCGATTCCGTCGCGACCCGGATCGAGGAACAGCGCGACATCACCCGCTATCTGTCCAGCCTGCTGATCTTTCTGGGGCTTCTGGGCACGTTTTACGGGTTGGCGACGGTGGTGCCCGCGGTGGTGGATACCATCCGTTCGCTCGCGCCGCGCGATGGCGAGGGCGGGGTCGAGGTGTTCGGGCGGCTGATGGTCGGGCTCGAAAGCCAGCTTGGCGGCATGGGCACGGCCTTCGCCTCGTCGCTGCTGGGGCTGGCGGGCTCGCTGGTGGTGGGGCTGCTCGAGCTGTTCGCCGGTCATGGCCAGAACCGCTTCTATCAGGAGCTCGAGGACTGGCTGTCCTCGATCACCCGGCTCGGCTTCTCGACCGGCGAGGGCGAGGGCGAGGGCGGCGGCGCCGAGGTCGGGCTGCTGGCCGCCACGCTCGACCGGCTGGCCGATCAGATGGAGGGGCTGCACACGCTCTTTGCCGAATCCGAAGGCGAGCGGGTCGCGCTTGAAAGCCGGGTCGGTACGCTGGTCGAGGCGGTCAACACGCTCGGGTCCGCGATGGAGCGCCAGCTTGACGATACCCGCGCGGTGACCGATGCGCTGTCGCGGGTGGCCGAGGGGCAGGCCCGCGCCACCGCCGCGATCGAGGCGCGGATGGGCGAGGAGGGGGCGCTGGCCGATGCCGAGGCGCGGATGCGGCTGCGCTCGATAGATGTGCAGCTTCTGCGCATTCTCGAAGAGATTTCCGCCGGGCGTCAGGAGACGGTGACCGATCTTCGGGGCGATCTGGCGGCGCTGGGCCGGACATTGTCGCGGCTTGCGCCCGAGGGCGAGCGGTGGGGCTGAGATGGCCCTGACGCGGCGCAGCGGCGGACGGTTCCAGGCCATGATCTGGCCGGGTTTCGTCGATGCGATGACGGCTCTGCTGCTGGTCCTGATGTTCGTGCTGTCGATCTTCATGCTGGTGCAGGAGATGCTGCGCGAGACCATCACCGGGCAGGAAAGCGAGCTGACCGAGCTGAATACCGAGCTTGCGGCCCTGGCCGATGCGCTGGGCATGGAGCGGCGCCGCGCCTCGGGGCTGGAAGAGCAGGTGGGCGAACTGGGGGCGGCGCTGACGACGGCACGTTCGGATGCCGAGGCGCAGGCGGCGCTGATCGCGTCTCTGACCGACCGGCTTTCGACGCGCGAGGCGGATCTGGCGGCGGCCGAGACCCGGATCGGCGATATCGAGGATCGCGTCGCCCGGCTTGTGAGCGAACGCGACGCGGCGCGGGCGCGCGGCGAGACGCTGGAAGGCGAGCTGGCCGAGCTTGAAGGCTCCCGCGACCGGCTGGAGGCGGCGCTGGCCTCGACCCGGCAGGAGGTCGATGCCCAGGCCGAGGCGGCGCGGCTGGCGGCGGCCCGGCGCGAGGCGCTGGAGGCGCTGGTGGCCGATCTGCGGGCCCGGAACACCGAGGCCGAGGCAGCGCGCGCGACGCTGGAGGGCCAGGTCGAGAGCGCGGAAGCCGCCTTGTCGCAGGCCGAGAAGGACCGTCTGGCCGAGGCGGCGGCGGCGGCCGCGCTGCGCGACAAGCTGGCAGGCTCGGAGGACGAGCTGAGCGCGATGAGCCTGGCGCTGGAACAGGCGCGGCAGCGGGCCGAGGAGACGCTGACCCTGCTGGCCGCGGCCGAGAAGGCGCGCGAGCAGGCCGCGACCGAGGCCGAGGGAGCCTTGTCCGAGGCCGACCGGCGCGCGGCGCTGCTGGCGGTGGCGAACGAGCGGCTTGAGACGGAAGAGGCGAAATCGGCCGAGAGCCAGCGCAAGGTGGCACTGCTGAACCGACAGATGGCGGCGCTGCGTGGCCAGCTGGGCGAGTTGCAGGGCCTGCTGGACGATGCACAGGAGCGCGACGCGGCGGCGCGGGTGCAGATCGAGACGCTGGGCAGCAAGCTGAATGCGGCACTGGCGCGGGTGGCCTCGGAACAGCGCGAACGCGCGAAGCTGGAAGAGGCGGCGCGGCGCAAGGCCGAGGAAGAGGCCGCAAGGCTCGAGGCCGAGAAGAAGACGCTGGAAGGCTACCGTTCCGAATTCTTCGGACGGATGCGGGCCTTGCTGGCCGGGCGCGAGGGCGTCCGGATCGTCGGCGACCGCTTCGTCTTTTCCTCCGAGGTTCTGTTCGAGACCGGCAAGGCCGATCTGTCGGGCGATGGCGAGGCGCAGATCGCCAATGTGGTGGCGATCCTGCGCGGGGTCGCGGACGAGATCCCGCCCGATATCGACTGGATCCTGCGTATCGACGGCCATACCGACGACGTGCCACTGGCCCGGGGCGCCGATTTTGCCGATAACTGGGAGCTGAGCCAGGCCCGCGCGCTGTCGGTGGTGCGCTACATGATCGACGATCTGGGCTTTCCGCCCGACCGGCTGGCGGCGGCGGGCTTCGGGCAGTACCAGCCGGTGGCGGCGGGCAAGAGCCCCGAGGCCCGGGCCCAGAACCGCCGGATCGAGCTGAAACTGACCGAACGCTGACGGGGCCCGGATCGGGCCTAGCGCCGGCGGCGGCCCTTCGGTACCGGCAGCGGGCGCACCCGCTTCTCGATCTCGTCGTAAAGCAGCCCGACGATGTTCTTGCCCGAGGATTTCTCGATGCCCTCGAGGCCGGGCGAGGAATTGACCTCGAGCACCCTGGGCCCGTCATGGGCGCGCAACAGGTCGACCCCGGCGAGGTTGAGCTTGAAGGCGCGGGCCGCGCGCACCGCGATCTCGCGTTCCTGCGGGGTGATTTTTACCGTGATCGCATGGCCGCCCTGATGCAGGTTCGAACGGAAATCGCCCTCGGCCCCGGTCCGCTTCATCGCCGCCACGACCTTCGATCCGACGACGAGGCAGCGGATATCCTCGCCCGCCGCCTCCTTGATGAAGCGCTGCACCAGGAACGAGGCCTTGAGCCCGCGAAAGGCCGAGATCACCGATGAGGCGGCATTGGTGGTCTCGGCCAGCACCACGCCCTTGCCTTGCGTCGATTCCAGCAGCTTGACGATCAGCGGCGCGCCGCCCACCAGCGAGATCAGGTTGCCGGTATCCTTGGGCGAGGCGGCGAAGGCCGTGGTCGGCATGCCGATCCGGTGGCGGGCGAGGATCTGATGCGCATGCAGCTTGTCGCGGCTTGCCGTGATGCCTTCCGAGCCGTTGACGCAATAGGTGCCGATGGTCTCGAACTGGCGGATCACGGCGGTGCCATAGGCGGTGACCGAGGCGCCGATCCGGGGGATCACGGCATCGAAACGGGGCAGGCGGGCGCCGTCGTAATGCACATCGGGCGCCAGCGCGTCGAGCAACATGTAGCAGCGCGCGGTGTCGATCACCTCGACCACATGGCCACGCGCCTCGCCCTCGGCCACCAGCCGCGCGGTCGAGTAGTTGTGCGGCTCGCGGCTGAGCACGGCGATCCGGAGCACCCGCGCGGGCGCCACCTCGCGCACCCGCTGGCTGTGATAGACGTCATAGGACAGGATCGGCTGGCAGCAGCTGTCGCCCGGGCTGACGATCACGTCCTCGCCCAGCGCCTGCCGGCCCAGCAGCATGCGGTAGGCCATGCCGCCGCGATGGGTCAGGGTCAGATCGATCGGCCAGCGCCGCCCGCCCACCACGATCTCGGCGGCGATGACATAGCGCCATTCGGAATCGCCGTTCGACGAGGTCACCTCGCGGCGGTCGACGATGGCGGCCGAGCAGGGGATCGACAGGTCCTCGCGTCCGGGGATCGGATGCACGGCAAAGCGGACCTTGGGCCGCGAGGCGGGGCCGAAGGGCTCGATGTCGAAGGCATGCAGCGCCGAGGTCTTGGCGCCGGTATCGACCTTGGCCTTCATCGCGGGCAGCCCGAGATCGGGCAGCGAAACCCATTCCTCCCAGCCAAGGCGAAAGCCCGTCGGCGCGGGGTCTGTGTGCTCGGTCATGCAGATCGTCCTGTGCGGTGGCGGGGCGGTCGGCCAACCCGTTCGCGGGGGGCGGATGCCTCGCGCCCTGTTGTCAAGGCCCGCCCCGGGTTGCAAGCGGCCGAACCCCGGGGCCGGTGATTTCCGTCGTGATTTCCATCGCCGGCGGCGCGCCGGAGCCTCTGTCCTTGGTCGCGCCGGGCTGATATGGCAACGCCCATGACGACATTCGGTTTCACTCTTCATGCCTCGGACGGGGAGGCGCGCAGCGGCGCCATCTCGACCCCGCGCGGGCAGATCCGCACCCCCGCCTTCATGCCGGTGGGCACCGCCGGCACGGTCAAGGCCATGCTGCCCGAAAGCGTTGCCGCGACCGGCGCCGACATCCTGCTGGGCAATACCTATCACCTGATGCTGCGGCCCGGGGCCGAGCGGGTGGCCCGTCTCGGAGGGTTGCACGGCTTCATGCATTGGGACAAGCCCATCCTCACCGATTCCGGCGGCTTCCAGGTGATGAGCCTTGCCGGGCTTAGGAAGATGTCGGAGGAGGGGGTCCGCTTCAAGTCGCATATCGACGGCTCGACCCATGTCCTGAGCCCAGAGCGCAGCATGGAGATCCAGCGCCTGCTGGGGTCCGACATCGTGATGTGCTTCGACGAATGCCCGGCGCTGCCCGCCTCGGAGGCCGAGGTCGCGCGCGCCATGCGGCTGTCGATGCGCTGGGCGGAACGCTCGAAACAGGCCTTCGGAGATCGCCCCGGCCATGCGCTGTTCGGGATCATGCAGGGCGGCGTCACCCGCGAGCTGCGCGAGGAATCGGCCCTTGCGCTGACGGATATCGGCTTCGACGGCTATGCGCTTGGCGGGCTTGCGGTGGGCGAGGGGCAGGAGGCGATGTTCGGCGTGCTCGATTATGCCACCGGCTTCCTGCCCGAGGACCGGCCGCGCTATCTGATGGGCGTGGGCAAGCCCGACGACATCGTCGGTGCGGTCGCGCGCGGCGTCGACATGATGGATTGCGTGCTGCCGTCGCGCTCGGGGCGGACCGGGCAGGTCTTCACCCGGCGCGGCGTGGTCAACATCAAGAACGCCCGCCATGCCGACGATCCGCGCCCGCTGGACGAGGCCTGCCAGTGCCCGGCCTGCCGCAATTATTCGCGCGCCTATCTGCATCATGTGTTCCGGGCGCAGGAGATCATCTCGTCGATGCTCTTGACCTGGCATAACCTGCATTATTTTCAGGAACTGATGGCAGAGATGCGCGCGGCCATCGCCGGAGGCCGGTTCACGGACTGGCAGGCCGGTTTCCATGCGGCACGCGCCGAGGGCGATATCGAGCCGCTCTGACCGGGGATGCCGCCGGGCACGGGCGGGCGCGGTGTTTACCTTGCCCCGGTTTTGCGTTGCCGCTGCCCGGCTGTGCGCTTGCGCGCAGCGCGCCGTGCAGGCATTCTGGGCGCCGGTTGAAGGCGGGCAGGTTGAATCGGTCAAGAATTGCCCCAGATAAAGTGACCAGACCGGGGACGGCCGAGCGCTGCCGATGATCGGGGCCGGTAGCCGTCCAGCGAAACAAGGATACCCCATGCCCGAGCATCTGAGCCCATCCTATCCAGTCCTGCCGCTGCGCGACATCGTGGTCTTCCCGCACATGATCGTGCCGCTTTTCGTCGGCCGCGAGAAATCCGTCCGCGCCCTCGAGGAGGTGATGCAGGACGACAAGCAGATCCTGCTTTCGGCGCAGGTCGACCCCGCGATGGACGAGCCCTCGGCCGAGGGTATCTACCGGACCGGTGTGCTGGCCAATGTGCTGCAATTGCTGAAACTGCCCGACGGGACCGTCAAGGTGCTGGTCGAGGGGCGGACCCGGGTCCGGATCACCGGCTATATCGACAACCCGTCCTTCTTCGAGGCCAGCTGCGAGCCGCTCGACGAGGAGATCGGCGACGAGGAGGTGGTCGAGGCCCTGCTGCGCTCTGTCGGCACCGAGTTCGAGCGCTACGCCAAGGTCAAGAAGAACATCCCCGAAGAGGCGCTCTCGGCGGTTGCCGATACCCGCGAACCGGCCAAGCTTGCCGATCTGGTCGCGGGCCATCTGGGCGTCGAGGTCGAACAGAAGCAGGATCTTCTGGAAACGCTGGTCGTGGCCCAGCGGCTGGAGAAGGTCTATGGCCTGATGCAGGGCGAGATGTCGGTCCTGCAGGTCGAGAAGAAGATCAAGACCCGCGTCAAGTCGCAGATGGAGCGGACGCAGCGCGAATATTACCTCAACGAGCAGATGAAGGCGATCCAGCGGGAACTCGGCGATGGCGACGAGGGCCAGAACGAGATTGCCGAGCTCGAAGAGCGGATCGCCGGCACCAAGCTGTCGAAGGAGGCCTCCGAGAAGGTCGCCGCCGAGGTCAAGAAGCTGAAGTCGATGTCGCCGATGTCGGCCGAGGCGACGGTGGTGCGCAACTATCTCGACTGGATGCTCTCGATCCCGTGGGGCGTGAAATCGCGGGTCAAGAAGAACCTGGGCGCGGCCGAGAAGGTGCTCGACAACGACCATTACGGCCTCGAGAAGGTGAAGGAACGGATCGTCGAATATCTGGCGGTGCAGCAGCGCAGCCAGAAGCTCAAGGGGCCGATCCTCTGCCTCGTCGGCCCGCCCGGCGTCGGCAAGACCTCGCTGGGCAAATCGGTGGCGCGGGCCACGGGGCGCGAATTCATCCGCATCAGCCTTGGCGGCGTGCGCGACGAATCCGAGATCCGCGGTCACCGGCGGACCTATATCGGCTCGATGCCCGGCAAGATCATCCAGGCGATGAAGAAGGCCAAGACCACCAACCCGCTGATCCTGCTCGACGAGATCGACAAGATGGGACAGGATTTCCGCGGCGATCCGGCCTCGGCCATGCTCGAGGTGCTGGATCCGGAACAGAATGCCAGCTTCGTCGATCACTATCTTGAGGTTGAATACGACCTCTCGAACGTGATGTTCCTGACCACCGCCAACAGCTACAACATGCCGGGCCCGCTGCTGGATCGGATGGAGATCATCAGCCTCGCGGGCTACACCGAGGACGAGAAGCACGAGATCGCGATGCGTCACCTCGTGCCCAAGCAGGTGAAGAACCACGGCCTGAAGTCGAAGGAATTCGAGCTGACGCCCGAGGCGCTGACCGAGATCGTCCGCCGCTATACCCGCGAGGCGGGGGTGCGGAACCTCGAACGCGAGATCGCCAAGCTGGGCCGGAAGGCGGTGACCAAGCTGATCAAGAAGGAGACCGACAAGGTCACCATCACGCCGGACGCGCTGGAGGATTATCTGGGCGTCAAGAAGTTCCGCTACGGGCTGGCCGAGAAGGAAGACCAGATCGGCGTGGTGACGGGGCTTGCCTGGACCTCGGTCGGGGGCGATCTGCTGTCCATCGAGGCGCTCAAGCTGCCCGGCAAGGGTCGGATGAAGACCACCGGCAAGCTTGGCGACGTGATGAAGGAATCGATCGACGCCGCGTCGAGCTATGTCCGCTCGATCGCGCCCGAGATCGGCTTCAAGCCGCCGCGTTTCGACAAGATCGACATCCACGTTCACGTCCCCGAAGGCGCGACGCCCAAGGACGGGCCGTCGGCCGGTGTGGCGATGGTGACCTCGATCGTCTCGGTGCTGACCCAGATCCCGGTCCGCAAGGATATCGCCATGACCGGCGAGGTGACCTTGCGCGGCAATGTGCTGGCCATCGGCGGGCTCAAGGAGAAGCTGCTGGCAGCGCTCCGCGGCGGGATCAAGACGGTGCTGATCCCGGAAGAGAACGAGAAGGACCTGCGCGAGATCCCCGACAACGTGAAGGAGGGGCTGACGATCATTCCGGTTTCTCATGTCCGCGAGGTTCTGAAACAGGCGCTGGTGCGCGCGCCCGAGCCCATCGAATGGGACGAGGCTGCCGAGGAGGCTGCTGCCGCCGCCGCCGCCAAGGCCTCGGGGGGCGAAACGGCGGGGCAGGTCGCGCATTGACGCGGCCGCGCCGGGGCACGGCCAGATGACCAAGGACGCGCCCCCCGCGGGCGCGTCTTTTTCGTTCCGGGCGATGGGGGCGGCGCCCCGGAACATGCCTGAAAAAGCTGCGGGCAATTCTCCTCGACCCTCTTGCAAAGCTCGGCGGGTGCGGATAACAAGCGCGCCACGGGTGATTAGCTCAGTGGTAGAGCGCTTCGTTCACATCGAAGATGTCAGGAGTTCGAATCTCTTATCACCCACCATCTTTCCAATGGTTTGTGTTGATTTTGCAAAGCGCGCCCAGGTCCCATGAACCTTGCGGAGCGTCGTGAAGTCCGGAACATCCGCTGCGCGGCGCAACTGGCTTGGCGAGTCCCAAGCATGAACGCGCGCTGTCACCAAGACGTTTTGAATGTTCCAGATACTGGCTGATCTCGCTTATCGGCACGCCCGCCTCGGCCATGTGGACGGCGGAAGTCTGCCGGAGAAAATGGGGTGATACGTCCTTGAGGCAGGCCGAATTAACGGCGCGCTGCCCCCCTTTCGGATCCACGTTACCGGTGCTCCGGCTCATTCGATCACATGGTCGCTCAGCGCGGCCTCTTTCGCAGGCATCAGCGCCGCGCGCGCCCCGAAATTCATCGGGACCACGGCGCGCCCCTTTCTCGGGCCCGTGGCTTCTCTGCACAGATCAGTCTGACCACGAGCCTGATATGCGGGTCGCATTCCGCCGCCAGAAGCTTGTCGATTTCCGCCTGGGTGAGGTGGCGATCTCGCGGGGCAGGTTTCGGCGGTTTCTCGATATGCGGAGCGTACTCGATCATGCGCATTTTCACGGTCCAATTGAGGGCTGTGCGCAGGTGGCCCAGCTGGGTCCAGGACGCGCCGTCGCCTCTCGGCGCCTAAAGATCGAATGGAACACAGCCGCTTGCCCCTCCGGGCGTGCCGCGTTACCCCCGAGCATGTCTACAACCTCTTCCCCCGATCCATTCAACGCGCTCGTCGAAGCGCTCGATCTGCCTCCGGTGAAGGACGGGCCCCTGAGCGGCGCGCGCTTCACGGTGAAGGACAATATCGACATCGCCGGGCATCGCACCTCGTTCGGCAGCCCCGCCTGGCGGGACACCCATCCCGCGCCGGTCCACAACGCCCTCTGCGTCGATCAGCTTCTTGCCGCCGGGGCGCACTGCGTGGGCAAGGCCGTCGCGGATGAACTCACCTATAGCCTGGATGGAGAAAGCCAGTTCTTCGGCACGCCGCAGAATGCCAAGGCGCCCGGGCGGGTTCCCGGTGGATCGTCGAGCGGTTCGGCCGCCTCCGTTGCCAACGGGCTGGCCGACTTCTCGATCGGCACCGATTCGGGCGGGTCTGTGCGCGTTCCGGCGAGCCTCTGCGGGATCTGGGGAATGCGCCCCTCGCTGCATCGCATCTCCGAGGCCGGGGTGCTGCCCTTCATGCCGAGCGTCAGCACCGTGGGCATCCTTGCCGAGAGCCTTCCGCGTCTCGAAGCCGTGGCGCGTGTCCTGCTGCACAGCCAGACAACGCCGGTGACTGCGCCGCGCCGTCTGTTGGTGCTGAGCGACGCGGTCGAGCTTGCCCTGCCGCCCGTGCAGCAACAGCTGCGCGCCGCCCTGGACGAGATCGCCCGGCGCACCGGCCTTGTCGCGGAGCCGATCCGCTTTGCCGAGCTCGTCGGCGAAGACGTGGCCCTGAGCGATTGCAATCTGAAGGCGCTGCGCGATCTGCAGACGGCGGAATTCCAGAGCACGGTCGGCAACTGGATCGAGGCGACCCGGCCCGAGCTGGGCGCGACCTTCACCCTGGCCTATGGCAATGTGCAGCACTTCGACCGGATCGCCGCGCTGGAAAGCCTGACGCGAAGCGAGCGGCTCTTCCAGCAGATCAACGCAGCGCTTCCCCCTGGCACGATCATCTGCTTCCCGACCACGCCGACCGCGGCGCCACTGAAAGGGTCGCTTGACACGCTCGAGGCGGTGACGGCGTTCTACGATCCGACGATGACCCTCACGGCGTTCTCCGGAGTTGCCCGTCTTCCCGAGATCTCGGCACCGCTGCTGACGGTCGAAGGTTGCCCGGTCGGCATGTCCTTCGCCGCCGGGCATTACCAGGACGAATCTCTTTTGGTGACTCTGTCGGAGCTTCTCGGCCCGCAAGGCAGTTGAAAGCCGACTGGAATAGATCATTACACCGACCGGAGAGCCCGCGCCGCGAGACGTGGATGGCGGCGCTGGTTGGTCTGCTCTGTCAAAACACCGCGATCCGAGGTGGGGTCGCAACAATCCGATTTGTGAGGCGGTCATGTCGGAGATTGTCACGGTCGGGCTGGACCTCTCGCAAGACCTGTTCCAGGTCCATGGTGCTGACGGCGAAGGCAATGCTGTCTTGCGCAAGAAGCTCGGGAGGGCTCAGGTGCTCGAGTTCTTCGCCAGTTTGTCGCCTTGTCTGGTGGCGATGGAGGCCTGGTGTGGTGTGCATTTCCGGTGGCGGAAGCTGGCAACGCTGGGTCACGACATCTGCCTCATCCCGCCCGCCCATGTGAAGCCCTTCATCAAGCGCCAGAAAAATGATGCGGCTGACGCGGAGGCGATCTGCGAGGCAGTTCATAGACCGAACCTGCGTTTCGTGCCCGTGAAGAGCGAGGAAACGCAGGGGGTTGGCCTGCCCCCATCGGGTGGGCCGATTTCAGTGTTAGTGCATGACGGGTCTTTGAGCTACGGTTGGGGTGGTCGGCGATACGGACCTGAAGCTCGGCGACCTGTCGGTCGAAGTCCCGTGCCATGAGGCGCTGTCCCAGCAGTTTCACACAGTGCATCTTCGTCTCGACACGGCTTCGGCGGTGGTATCCGCTCCATCGTCGCCAGAGGGCACGACCGAGGTATTTCGATGCCCGCAGTGCTTCGTTTCGTGCGACCGCGCCGGCGGTGACTGTCTTCCACGGTTTGGCGTTCTTGCTGGGCGGAATGACAGCGTGGGCGCCGCGGTCAGTAATGGCATCGTGGCATTTGCGGGTGTCGCAGGCACCGTCGGCGGTGACGCTGCCGATCTGCTCGTGCGCCGGGATCTGTTTGAGCAGGTCGGGTAACGATGTGGCTCCCTGTGATCTCCACGGCCCGAATTGAACCCGCGATACGGTATGTTCACAGTCAGGGTCTTCTGGCGGCGGGACAGGGTGCTGAAGTCAGGCGCCGTCCAGTCGAGGCCAACCAGCTGCAGCAGGCTCTCGACGAAGCCGGTCGTCTGCCTGAGCGCCATGCCGAATAGCACCTTCATCGAAAGGCACGTCTGGGTATGATCCCGTTGGCGCCTCGGTCGATAATCGCGCTATGGCACCGGCGCGTGTCATAGGCACCATCCGCGGTGACGGTATCACTCGGTTCGTCTGGCGGGATCTGCTTCAGCAGTTCCGGCAGCAAGGGGTTGTCTCCCTGGCGGCTCGAAGTGAACTCGAGCGCGCGGACATCGCCCGTGCCCGCGTCCCCGGCGATATGGACCTTGCGCCATTGCCTGCGGCGCGACGCACCATGCTGGCGAACCTGCCACTCGCCGTCGCCTCGGAATTTGATGCCGGTGCTATCGATCAGGAGGTTCAGCGGCTGCCCGGATGCACGATAAGGGATCTGAACCGCGATCCGCGCCTGGCGTCGGCAGAGCGTCGAACAATCCGGCACCGACCAATCGAGCCCGGCCATCCGGATCAGGCTTTCGACCAGCCCGGCCGTCTGGCGAAGCGGAAGACCGAAGAGAACTTTCAGCGTCAAGAAGGTCTGGATCGCGGCATCCGAGAAGGTCTCGGGTCGTCCCGGACTTCTCCGCGTGCCAGACCATGTCGGGATCAAACCACACCGACAGCGAGCCTCGCTTACGCAGCGAGGCTTTGCAGGCTGACCAGTTCGGCGTGCGATAGCGGGGAAAGGTGGGCTTCGGCATGTGCCTCACCTGCATTGATGGATTCGCTAAGGGAATCCATACCGAGATCTGCAACAACGCCCGAACAGCTGCTCGTTGACCCGTCGGATACGGGAACTTAACCCTCAGACAAGTAAGCCGAGTCCACGGCTCACATGCAGGTTGCATCATGTTCCCGGGTGCCGCGTAGCAGCGACATGCAATATATTTCAGACCTTAGGATTTATTGACAGCCAGTGAGCTGCCCCGCATCCTGACACTGTGAAATGTCGGCCCCGCCTGAGGAGAAAGCGGGTCCGGTTCAGGGAGGACATCCGATGAAGACCCGTTATCTTGCGGCGGCAGCCGCCTCTTTTGTCGTGGCCAGCGCAGCCGGGGCCCTGGCCCAGGACGCCGATGCACCGTGGGAGCAGAGCCCGTTCCACTGCGAGCCGGGCGAGACCTATGTGATGAACGTGATGGTCTCGGGCGTGGAATACTGGTTCCCGGTCTACGAGATGTTCAAGCAGGCGGCGCACCAGTTCGGCTGCGAGACGGATTACACCGGCACGCCGGAATATGACGTCAACAAGCAGATCGCCACCTTCGAGCAGGCGCTGGCCAGGCAGCCCGCGGGCATCCTGCTGCATCCGATGAGCCCCGACCCCTTCGTCGAGCCGATCAACCGCGCCATCGAGCAGGGCACCGCCATCGTGACCTTTGCCGCCGACAGCCCCAATTCCAAGCGCGTCTCCTATGTGACCTCGGACAATTTCCGCGAGGGCCGCGTTGCCGCGCAGCAGATCGCCGAGGCCATGGGCGGCAAGGGCCAGTACGCCGTGCTGGAAAATCCCGGGCAGGACAACCACGACCGCCGCGTCGCCGCCTTCGTCGAAGAGATGGAAACCAACTATCCCGACATGGAACTGGTCGGCCGTGCCTCGACCGGGCAGGACCCGAACAAGGCCTATCAGGCGGTGCTGAGCCTGGCGCAGGCCCATCCGGATCTGGGCGCGGTGTTCATGCCCGAGGCGTCCTCGGCCATGGGGGCGGCGCAGGCGGCCAAGGAGGCGGGCGGCACCATCCGCGTCATGTCGGTGGACGTGAATGCAAGCGTGCTCGACATGATCAAGGCGGGCGACATGTTCGGCGCGATCAACCCCAATCAGGGCGCCCAGGGCTATTACGGCTTCCTGCTGCTGTGGCTGGCCAAGCATCCCGAGCTGATCGACCCGATGAACGACCATGCCGAGGCCGGGTTCAACCCGATGGGGATCCCGATGCTCGACAACGGCTATTCGGTCGTGACGCAGGAGAATGCCGACAGCTTCTACTGGGACAAGTACCTCAAGAAGCGCGGTACCCGCGGCATCGAGGGCTGACGCCCGCGCCAGGACCGCGCCAAGGCCGCGCCCGCACCTCCCCCCTTTGGCGGCGCGGTTCCTCGTCGGCGGATCGGTTTTTCCCGATCCGCCGCACCTCCCCCGCATGATCCGGAGGTCGCCATGCCGCCCCTTCTGCACCTGTCCAACATCGCGAAAAGCTTCGGCCCGGTAAGGGCGCTGCGCAACGTCTTCTTCGAATTGCGCGCCGGCGAGATCCACGCGCTGGCCGGCGAGAACGGCGCCGGCAAGTCCACCACGATGAAGATCGTCGATGGCATCCTGCAACCCGACGCCGGCGAGATCCGCATCGACGGCGAGCCGCGCCGCATCCGCTCGCCGCTGGAGGCGCAGGCGCTCGGTATCGGCTTCGTCCATCAGGAGATCGCGCTCTGCCCCGACGTGAGCGTAGCCGAGAACATCTTCATGAGCGCCACGGCGACGCGGCGGGGCCTGATGGATTTCGCCGCACTGGAGCGCAAGGCAAGGACGGTGCTGGCAGAGCTTTGCGATGTCGACCCGGCCGCCAAGGTGGGCGATCTGAGCATCTCGGACCAGCAGCTGGTCGAGATCGCCAAGGCGCTGACGCTGGACGCGCGCATCCTCATTCTCGACGAGCCGACCTCGGCGCTGACCGAGACCGAGACGGAAAAGCTGTTCCGCATCGTCCACCGGCTGCGCGAGCGGGGGCTCGGCATCATCCACATCTCGCACCGCATGGCCGAGATATTCGAGCATTGCGACCGCGTCACGGTGTTCCGGGACGGCGCCTATGTCACCTGCCTCGATATTCCGCAGACCACGCCCCAGGAGGTGGTCAACAACATGGTCGGGCGCGAGATTTCCCATCTTTATCCCGACAAGGCCACCACGCCGCCGGGCCGCCCGCTGCTCGAGGTCGAGGGCGTTACCTGCGACGTGCTTCGCGATGTGTCGCTGACCCTGCGCGAGGGCGAGATCCTCGGCATCGGCGGGCTGATCGGTTCGGGCCGGTCCGAGCTGGCCAAGGCGATCTGCGGGTTGCGCCGCAGCGCCAAGACCGTGCGCCTGAATGGCGAGCCGGTCGAGATCCCCGATTTTTCCGCCGCGCTGGAGCGGGGCATGGTCTATGTTTCCGAGGACCGCAAGGGCGAGGGGCTGTTCCTCGACCTGCCGATCTCGCAGAACGTGTCGTCGCTGCGCCTCTCGCAGGTGACCAAGGCGGGCCTTGTCGACCGCGCGGCGGAACTGGCTCAGGCCGAGACGCTGGGCCGGAGGCTCCGGCTCAAGGCCGGCCGGCCCGAGGACCCGCCGAGCACGCTGTCGGGCGGCAACCAGCAGAAGGTGGCGCTGGCGCGGATGCTGTCGGTGAACCCGAAGGTGGTCTTCCTCGACGAGCCGACGCGCGGCGTCGATGTCGGCGCCAAATCCGAGATCCATGCCATCCTGCGCGAGCTGTGCGACCAGGGGGTCGGCATCGTGGTGATCTCGTCCGAACTGCCCGAGCTGATCGGGCTCAGCGACCGCATCGTCGTCCTGCATGAGGGCGAGATGACCGGAGAGCTGGGCTCTGACGAGATGACCGAAGAGGCGATCATCCATCTTGCCTCGGGCCTGCATATTCAAGGAGACGCAGCATGAGCGAGACCAGCCTTTCCGGCGGCATGACCCAGACCCGCCGCGACCCGGGCCCCCTGCGCAGGCTGGCGGGGATGCGCGAGATGGGGCTCTTGTGCATCATCCTCGCGCTCTGCGTGGTGATGAGCTTTGCCAGCCCGTATTTCCTGACCTGGTCGAATTTCCGGACCATCTTCCTGAGCTTCTCGATCGAGGGGATCGTGGTCATCGGCATGACCCTGCTGCTGATCGTCGGCGGGCTCGACCTGTCGGTCGGCTCGGTGGTCTGCCTGGCGATGGTCGTCGCGGGCAAGCTGTTCCTGATGGGGCTCGACCCCTGGCTCGCCTCGGCCGCGGGGGTCGCGGCGGCGGCGGCTGTCGGCGCGGCGATGGGGCTGTTCGTGGTGCGCGTTGGGTTGTCGCATTTCATCGCGTCGCTGGCGGCCATGGTGATCGTGCGCGGCCTGTGCCTGCTGATCACCAAGGGCACGCCGATGTCGCTGTTCTCGCTGCCGCCCGAATTCAAGTTCGTCGGGCAGGGCAGCCTTGGCGGGCTGCCGGTCGTAGTGGTGATCTTCGTGGTGCTGGCGGTCGTCTTCGACTTCCTGCTGCGGCGCTCGGCACGGTTCCGGACCATCATCTACACCGGCTCCAACGAACAGGCCGCCGAATATTCCGGCATCCGCACCAAGCGCGTGATCTTCTGGGTGACGGTGCTGTGCTCGACCCTAACCGGCCTCGCGGGCGTGATCTTCATGGCGCGCTTCGGCTCGGCCACGCCGCAATTCGGCGTCGGCATGGAGCTGAACGTCATCGCGGCCGCGGTGATCGGGGGCGCTTCGCTGAAGGGCGGGCAGGGCTCGATCTTCGGTGCGGTGCTGGGGGTGGCGCTGTTGTCGCTGGTGACCTCGTCGCTGATCCTGCTCGATGTCAGCGTCTACATGCAGGACATGATCAAGGGCTGCATCCTGCTGGCGGCGGTCAGCTTCGACCATCTGATGAACAAGCGCGGCAAGCGGGGCTGATGATGGATCAGCTTCAGGACATCGCGCAGATACGCCGGATCTATACCGCGCTGACGCTGCATTACGTCGACGGGCTGACCCAGGCCCAGGTGGCCGAGCGGATGGGGCAGAGCCATTCCACCGTCAACCGGATGATCAAGGCGGGGCATGACATGGGTATGGTGGAAATCTCGATCCGCTCGCCTTTCCAGGACCATCTCGCGCTGGAACGCGAGCTGGCCGAGGTCTCGGGCCTGCGCGAGGTGGTGATCGAGACCACCGCCGCGGGCAATCCCGAGGCGGTTCTGGCCCGGGTCGGCATCACCGCCGCCGAACTGCTGGTCTCGAAGCTGAAGCCGGGGATGACCGTCTGCCTGACGGGCGGCAAGGGCGTCAGCGCCTGCGTCGCCGGGCTGCGCCAGGTGGTGCCGCTGCGCGGCATGAGGGCGGTGCCCGCGACCGGCCTCGTGCAGGGCAAGCACTATACCGACGTGAACCACGCCGCCGCCACGCTGGCCCGCGCCTTCGGCGGCGAGGCGGTGCAGATGCTCTCGCCGATGTTTGCCGAGACCGAAGAGCAGCACGCGATGATCTGCGAGATGAAGACGGTTTCGCGCGTCATGGAGGCCGCCCGGGCCGCCGACGTGGCCGTGGTCGGCATCGGCGGTCTGCGCGAGAAGGCGACCTCCTATTTCGATCTGCACCGCGACGTGCCCGCCGAGGAAGAGGCGCTTTATGCCTCGGGCGCGGTGGCCGAGCTGCTGGCGCATGTGCTCGATGCGCGCGGCGCCGTCACCGATTACGTGCGCAACCGGCTGGTCGTGGCGATCTCGCCCTCGGATCTGGCCAGGGTGCCGCTCAGCATCGGCGTCGCGGCGGGGCAGGAGAAGGCCGAGGCCATCTGCGCCGTGGTGCGCGGCGGCTACATCAACACGCTTGTCACCGACGACGCCACCGCCCGCTGCGTGCTGGCGCGCCTGAAGGAGGCCGCATGACCCTTTCCATCGTTCCCCCCATGTCGCGGGCCGCGCGGCTCGATGCCATGGACGGCGCCGCACCGAAGGTGCTGGTGATCGGCGGCGGCATCAACGGCGCGTCGGTCTTTCGCGAACTGGCCCTGAACGGGGTGCCGGTGATGCTGGCCGAGAAATCGGATTTCTGCGCGGGGGCCTCCTCGGCGCTGAGCCGCATGGTGCATGGCGGGCTGCGCTATCTCGAGAATGGCGAGTTCGATCTGGTGCGCGAGGCGCTCGACGAGCGCAACCGCCTGCTCCGGAACGCGCCGCATCTGGTCGGTCCGCTGCGCACCATCGTTCCGATCGACAGCTGGGTCTCGGGCGCGCTGAACGCACCGCTCAGGTTCCTCGGCCTCAGCAAGGCGCCATCGCGGCGCGGCGCGCTGCCGGTCAAGCTGGGGCTGTCCTTCTACGACATCTATACCCGCGGCAAGGGTGGGCTGCCGCCGCATGCCTTCTGGTCCGCCAAGACGGCGCAGGCGCGCTTTCCCTTCCGCCCCGGGCTGCGCTGCGCCGCCACCTATTACGACGGGCAGGTCAGCCATCCCGAGCGCGTGGTCACCGAGATCTTCGAGGATGTGGCGCGCGCCGGTTGCGACGCGGTCGCGCTGAACCATCTCGAGGTGACGAAGATCGGGCCCGAGGTCGCGCTGACCGACCGTATCGGCGGGCGCGAGATCACCCTGCGCCCCGAGATCGTGGTCAACGCCACCGGTGCCTGGATCGACCGCACCAATGCCCGCGCCGGGGCGACGGAGGACATGGTTCAGGGCACCAAGGGCGCGCATCTCGTGCTCGACCATCCCGAGCTCCGCGACATGCTCGGCGATGACATGGTCTATTACGAGAATGTCGACGGGCGCATCTGCATCATGTTCTGCCTGCACGGGATGGTGCTGATCGGTTCGACCGATATCAAGGTGCCCGATCCCGACAAGGTCCGCTGCGAGGCGGATGAGCAGGCCTATATCCTCGAAGGTCTGTCCTGGGTCTTTCCGGGCATCACGGTGCGGCCCGACCAGGTGCGGCATGTCTTCGCCGGGGTACGGCCGCTGCCGGTCAGCGGTGCGGGCACCACCGGGCAGATCCCGCGCGGCCATTTCAACCGCTGGACCGAGGGCGGGATCCCGATGCTCAGCATGATCGGCGGCAAATGGACCACCTTCCGCGCCTTCGGCGAGCTGGCCGCGGATGACGTGATGGCCCGTCTGGGGCTGACGCGCCGCACCGGCACGGGGGACCTGCCGATCGGCGGCGGCGCGGGTTATCCGTCCGATCCGGATGCCTGGTGCGCCGAACAGGCGGCGGCCTCGGGGCTGTCGCAGGCGCGGGTCGCGACGCTGCTGGCGCGCTACGGCACGCTGGCGGGCGCGCTGGCGCCGAGCTTCGCCGGGGAACGGATGCTGCCCGGGCTGCCGGGCTATTCGGATGCCGAGATCGATTACCTGATCGCCCATGAGCAGGTCGAGACGCTTGCCGATCTCGCGCTGCGCCGCACGGTGGTGGCGCTGGCGGGCGGGCTGGATGCGGCGGCGCTCGAGGCGCTGGCGGAGCGGCTGGGAGCGGCCCGGGGCTGGAGCGCGGCCCGCCGCGCGGAGGAGTTGCACCGCTTCCGGGTCAAGCTGGCAACGGATCACGGGGCCGACCCGGAGCGGATCGGCCTGCATCGCAAAGGGGAGGTTGCGGCGCAATGACGGGATATCTCATCGGCGTGGATGCCGGGAACACGATGGTGAAGGCGGCGCTGTTCGATGCCGAGGGCACCACGCTTGCCGTCGCCTCGCGCGGGTCCGAGACGCTGCAACCGGCGCCGGGCTTCGTGGAGCGCGACCCCGACGGGCTCTGGCAGGCCGCCAGCGGCGCGATCCGCGACTGCCTCGCCAAGGCCGGGATCGACGGCGCCGAGGTGCTGGCGGTGGGCGCCGCGGGGCATGGCAACGGGCTCTATCTGCTCGATGCCGAAGGCCGCGGGCTGATCGGCATCCAGTCGATGGACAACCGCGCCGAGACGCTGGCTTCGCAGATCGCGGCCGAACATGGCGACGAGATCCTGTCGCGCGCCCAGTCGCGGCCCTGGCCTGCGATGACCCCGGTGCTCTTGCGCTGGATCGCCGAGAACCGCCCCGAGATCATGGCCCGCGCCCACAAGGCGCTGCTGTGCAAGGACGTGATCGTGCACGGGCTGACCGGGCGCATGGGCTCGGAGGTGTCGGATCTTGCCGGCGCCGGGCTGCTGGCGCTGCCCGCGCTGGATTATGACGACGCGTTGCTGCGGCTTTACGGCATCGAGGGGCTGAAACACGTCCTGCCCGAGCCCGCACAAAGCGATGCGGTGGTCGGTCATGTCACCGCCGCCGCCGCCGCGGTAACCGGCCTTGCCGAAGGCACCCCGGTGGTGGGCGGGCTTTTCGACGTGCTGGCCTCGACGCTGGGGGCGGGCACATCGCATGCCGGCGAGGCCTCGATCGTCGCGGGCAGCTGGTCGATCAACCAGGTTTTTGCCGAGCATCTGCCGGCAGAGCCGCGGGCGCTGCTTGCCAGCGTGCTGGGGCGCGACACCTGGGTCAGCTGCGAATGCTCGCCGACCTCGGCGGCGAACCTCGAATGGTTCGTGCAGACCTTCCTCGCGGATGAGGCCAGGGCCACCGGAGAGGATCCGTTCGCGCTTTGCAACCGGCTTGCGGTCGGGGCCGATCCCGAAAAGGACCTGCCGGTTTTTCACCCGTTCCTTTACGCCGGGCCGGTGCCCGGTGCGCGCGGCGGCTTCAGCGCCATGGGCGCCTGGCACAGCCGCGGCGACATGGTGCGCGCGCTTTATGAAGGGGTCGCCTTCGGCCACCGCGCGCATTTCGAGATCCTCGACCCCGATCGCCGCTTCCGCTTTGCCACCCTGTCCGGCGGCGCGGCGAAATCCGAGCTCTGGGCGCAGATCTTCGCCGATGCGCTGGGGATGACGCTTCGCCTGTCCGACTGCGCCGAGACCGGCGCCCGGGGGGCTGCCATCGCCGCCGCCATCGGCGCCGGGCTGTTTGCCGATTTCGATGACGCCACGCAGGCCATGGCCCGGCATGTCGAGGAAATCACCCCCTGTCCGGCGGCGCAGGCGCTGCTGGATGCAAGATACCGGCGCTGGTGCGCCTACCGGGATGCGCTCGGGGCGGCCTGGGCGCCGCCCAAGCTGCCCGGCTTCGATTCCAGAGAGACACAGGAAAGGACATCACATGGCTGATCTCGACGACATCATCGACGGCAAGGATTTCGGGCTGACCACGCCCCCGAGGAACGAGCCGTTCTTCCTCAAGGGCGCGGGCGCCTATGACTGGGGCATGCAGAACCGGCTGGCGCGGATCTTCCGTCCCGATACCGGGCGCACGGTCATGCTGGCCTTCGATCACGGCTATTTCCAGGGGCCGACCACCGGGCTGGAACGGGTCGATCTGAACATCGCGCCGCTGTTCGACCATGCCGATGTGCTTATGTGCACGCGGGGGATGCTGCGCACCACGGTGCCCGCCTCGACCCGCAAGCCCATCGTGATGCGCGCCTCGGGCGGCAATTCGATCATGTCCGAGCTGTCGAACGAGACCATCGCCGTCGACATGGAGGACGCGCTGCGGATGAACGTCGCGGCGATGGCGGCGCAGGTCTATATCGGCTCGGAATTCGAGCATAAATCGATCACCAACATCATCAACCTGATCGACCGGGGCAACCGCGTCGGCATGCCGACCCTCGCCGTGACCGGCGTCGGCAAGGATATGGCCCGCGACGCGCGCTATTTCGGCCTTGCCACCCGCATCGCCGCCGAGATCGGCGCGCAATACGTCAAAAGCTACTATGTCGACGAGGGCTTCGAGAAGGTCTGCGCCGGCTGCCCGGTGCCGATCGTCATCGCCGGCGGCAAGAAGATCCCCGAGGCCGAGGCGCTCGAGGTGGCCTACAAGGCCATCGACCAGGGTGCGGCGGGCGTCGACATGGGTCGCAACATCTTCCGCGCCGGGGACCCGGTGGCGATGATCCAGGCGGTGAGCGCGGTGGTGCATGACCTGCTTCCCGCGGCGCAGGCCTTCGAGATGTACAACGATCTCGCTGCCCGCAAGGCGGCATGACGTCGATGACTGACGAGGCCGATACGCTGCTGGCGCAGCGGGTCGAAAGCTCCAGGCAGCTCGGGGGAAACCCCGAGCTGGCGATGCATGGCGGCGGCAACACCTCGGTCAAGGTGATGCGCGAGGGCAGGCGGGTGCTGCATGTCAAGGGCTCGGGCTGGGATCTGGCGGTGATGGAGCCGCAGGGGATGCCGGGGCTCTGGCTCGATCCGCTGTTCGAGGTGAAGGACGGGGCGCGGCTGAGCGACAGCGAGATGGTGCGCTTCCTGCGCGCGCACCTGCTGGATGCGTCGGCGCCCAATCCCTCGGTCGAGACATTGCTGCATGCCTACCTGCCGGCGCGTTTCGTCGATCACGGCCATGCCTCGGCGGTGCTGGCGCTGGCCAGCCGCCCCGAGGCCGAGCAGCGAGAGACGCTGCGCGTGCTCTTCGGGGACGGGCTGGTCTTCCTGCCTTACGTCTTCCCCGGGTTCGATCTGTCCATCGAGGGCGCCAGGGCCGCCGAGGCAGAGCCGCAGGCCTGGGGGATGTGGCTGGCGCAACACGGGCTCTTCACCTGGGGCGAAACGGCCGACGAAAGCCTCACCCGCTTCCGCGACGCGGTGGCCGCCTGCGAGGCCCATCTTGCCGCGCGCGGCGCAGCCCTGATGCCGCCGAGCCCGCGCCAGGGCAACGAGGCGCTGGAGGCGCTTGTCCCGCATCTGCACGCCGCGCTGCCCGGGCTTGCCTTCACCGACGCACGCGGCGCCGACCCGCTGGCCGCGCTGTCGGGGCAGGCGGGCATGGCCGAGGCCGTCAGCCGGGGAACGGTGACGCCGGATCACGTGATCCGCATCAAGCCCTGGCCGCTGATCCTTGCGCCCGGGACGGATGCCGCCGGTATCCGCGCGGCGCTCGCCGGTTTCGGCGCGGCCTACGAGCGGTATTTCCAGGACCATTCGGACGGTACGCAGATCATGCTCGACACATTGCCACGGGTGGCCTTCGTGCCGGGCGCAGGCTTGATCGGTCTGGGACGCTCTGCCTCCGAGGCCAGCATCAACGCCGATCTGGCCGAGCAGAACCTCCGCGTCGCGGCGTCCGCCGAGGCGCTGGGCGGCTACCAGCCGCTGCCGCGTCCCGAACAGTTCCTGATCGAATACTGGGAACTGGAGCAGGCCAAGCTGCGCAAGTAGCGGGGGGCCTCGTTGCCCAAAGGGGAGAGCGGGGGCACTTCGGAAAACCCGAGGCCCGCTCTCCTTGGCCATCGCAAGAAGACCTGCTCGGGCCATGACAAGGCGCCCGAGCGGCGGGGAGTGCCGGGCATCCGTCAAGTACGACAAGCGAAGCTACAAGCGGCGAAACCGGCTCGAGCTCATGCGCGGCAGACTTAAGGATTGGCGCCGCGCAGCGACCCGGTGCGACCGCTGCCCCAAGGTCTTCCTCTCGGTCATCGCTCTCGCCGCACAATTTATCTGCTGGTTGTGAGCCCAGAACCTGGCCGGACAGACGTCGATGAGTGCCTTCTCTCGAGACCTGTGATGTCTACTGAACAGACTTTCGCCCAGGTAGCCCTCGTTGGGCTCCACCCGAAGTAAAAACAGTTAATATTGATCCAACGTAAGATATGGTGGATTGTGAGTTCATTGCGGATTTTGGTCTGAGTTCTTGGGTTCGGGTTCGGAACCATCATACCAATCTTCGGAGGAATTAATTGTGAGAAATGAATTCTTGAGCGGAATGGCATTTGCAGGAATTTTACTCGCACCCTCATCCGTTCTTGCCGCAACTCTATCGCTAGTCGGTACGGAACTCAGTCTTAAGACCGAGGCTCAAGCGACGCCCACCAGTCAGTTGTTTGTAACTTCATTTCCTGCTTCTGTAACGGTATCGGAAACCTCTGTTGAGTTCCCCGATGTTGCCAGTCTCTTTGATCCGACAGTCGGTGTGCCTCCGGGGTTCGCGTCGTCTCTGGTCGATGTGGCCATCGATGTCGGAGCAGATTTTCTAACGATTGATTTCACGAACAGCGCGCCGTTCTCGCTGTTCGCTACTGGGTTCAAGAATACTTATGTGTTCACTTTCGCGTCGTCTGTCGCGCTTAATATCACCGACGCAATTATCGACACAAACGTCACCACGCTCGGCCTCACGGATGGCCGTGTGACATTTTCCGGTAATGAGCTTTTCGTCAACGTTCAATCGCTTCCGTTCGATACATCAACGTTTGTCCGCATCAATTTAACCTCCGAAGAAGCAGTTGCCGCCGTGCCGCTCCCAGCAGGTCTGCCGCTCCTACTGTCGGGTTTGCTCGGAATCGGCCTCCAGGCGAGGCGCAAGAAAGCTGCCTGACCTCTGTATCTCAGCTTTGCCAATCTGGCCCCGTGCTCTGCCCGGCCGGTGACGGGGTGACGGGGTGGTGTATGGCGTCTGAGCCTTGTGGCATGACCACGTTTGTTCGCAAGCTGGCGGCGTCTCTCTTCATCGTCTTGAACAGTGAATGCGCCCGATCGGGACCGCGGATCAGAGGGAAGAGAGCATGGGCAGATGACCGCATCCGCCGATCACCGGCATAGATGGCTCGTGCGAGTGGCTCGAGATCCATTGCTTGCCTGACGGTTGCAGGTTGCGTTTGCTGAATATAGCGACCGGCCAAGCGCTGCTGATCCGCCTTGCTGGCGGCATCCGGTTTCCATGTTTCACATGACCGGTGCCTTGCAAAACGAACGGCCGGGAGGGGGCATGGCCGGGATGGATGAACGGGCCCCCGAAAGGGGCCCGTTACGGAAATGGCCGGTGGCGATCAGTCGTCGCGGAAGCGGCGGGCAGAGGGCAGCCAGAGCATCAGCAGATAGTAGGACAGGCCCGCCGGAATGAGGCTCGCATACCAGGACACATTCGAGAATGCGAAGGCGGCGACCACGCCGATGGCCGTGGCGATCAGCGCCGCCGGATTGATGCCGCGATAGGGGCCTGCCGCGTCATAGAGCTTGCCGAGATCCAGCTGCTGACGACGCAGGATGTAGTAATCGACGACCAGGATCGCGAAGATCGGGCCGAGGAAGGCGCTGTAGGTCTGGATGAAGATATTGAGCCCGGCGGCCGACTCGTCCTGCACCAGCTTCCAGGGGAAGGTCGCGAAGGCAAGCAGCCCGACCAGCACCGCCGATGTCTTGAACTTCAGCTTGAAGACATCCATCAGCGCATAGGCGGGCGGAACCACGTTGTTGAGAATGTTGGTGGTGACCTGGGCGAAGGCGATGAAAAGCAGGGTGGTGACCAGCAGCAGCTTGTTGTCGACCGCGCTCGAGAACACCTTGATCGGATCGACCTGTCCGGTCGCCCCCGACACCATCAGCCCGATCATCCCCATGAAAAGCGTCGCGGGCAGGATCGAATTGGCATAGATCGTGACCTGGCGCATCGGTCCGACCCCATGGCGCAGCTCGCGCGAATAGTCCGAGACGTTCAGCATCATCGTCGAGTAGATCCCGAGAAACAGCATCGTCGCGCCCCAGAACGGTGCGCCCCAGGTGCCCTCGACATTGACCAGATTGGTCATGATCGCATCGCCGTATTTTCCGATCACGCTGAAGAACATGTAGATCAGCGAGCCGATGATGAAGACCGAGCCGATATTCTCGAGCCATTTGATGCCGTGGAAGCCCAGCACCGACAACAGGATCTGCAAAAACTGGAAGCCGATGAAGAAGGCCCAGAGATTGGAATAGTCGAACAGGGTCTCCGAGACGAGGTTGAGCGCGCCCGCCCCGATCCAGCTCTGGAAGCCGAACCAGACGATCGCGGGCACCGAGCGCACCAGCGCGGGCAGGCGCGTGCCGGAAAAGCCGAAGGCCGACCGCGCCTGCACCATGAAGGGGATGCCGTATTTGTGGCCGGCGCGGCCGTTGATCATCAGGGCGACGCCGATCACCGTGCAGCCGATGGCAATGGCCAGGAAGGTCTGGAGCAGGTTGAGCGTGCCCACCAGCCCCGAACCGATGGTGAAGGTGCCGATCGAGACGCAGCCGCCCAGCCAGGCGAAGAGATAGGACCAGGGGTCCATGATCCGCGTCTCCTGGGGCGCGAGGGATTCCTCGCCCAGCCCCTTTTCCTCGATCACATGCGGTACCTGGCCTGGTATCTGTCCAGGCGCCGCGGCCGCGGTCTCGGGCATCGTCATCGGTGTCTCTCCCCGTGTGTTTTTCGTTTCTAATGGGTTTCCGGCTGCGCATAGGCGCCGGATTTGCTGGTCCTCAATCCGGCCCCGACGAGCGCCTCGGCGAATTTCGTGGCGACGGCAACCCCGTCGATGACCGGAATGCCGGTTTCCTCGCTCAGCCAGGCCACCAGATCCGCCATCCCGGCACATCCCAGAACGACCGCCTCGCAGCCGTCTTCCTCGATGGCGCGGAGGATCTCGTCGCGCACCCGGGCCCGGGCGTCCGAACCCGGCTCTTCCAGCGCCAGAACCGGGATCGCGGCCGAGCGCACCCGGCGGCAGCGATGCGCCAGCCCGTAGCCCCGGACCAGATCCTCGATCACCGGCACCGAGCGCGGCAGGGTCGTGACCACCGAGAAGGAGGTGGCGATCATGCTGGCGGCCTTGACCCCGGCCTCGCAGATCCCGATCACCGGCCCGGTCGCGACCTCGCGGCAGGCCCCCAGCGCGGGGTCGTCGAAACAGGCCAGAACGATGGCATCGGCCCCGGCCTCTTCGGCCTCGCGCACCTCGCGCAGCAGATGCGGCGCGCACATCACCTCGTCATGATGGCCCTGGATGCTGGCCGGGGCGCCGGTGGCCGTCCGCCCCTCGATCTCGACGCCGGGGGCGGCGACGGCACGCGCGGCGGCAACGATCTTTTCCGTCATCGAGACGGTGGAGTTGGGGTTGATGACGACGAGTTTCATGATGGCAATCCCCTGGCTGTTCGGCATGATGCTATCAAAAATTGTTCACAATCCATAGTATCAATATTGCGCAACAAGCCCTGTAGCGAAATTTTGTTGCCGGGGCATGGTGCCGCAGCTTAGAGAGGACCCGATGGAGACCCCGAAGGAAACCCGGATCGTCGAGCAGATCCTCGACGCCATTGCCGATCAGCGGCTGCCGGCCGGCACGCGCCTGGGCGAACAGGCGCTGAGCGACCATTTTTCCTGCAATCGCACACAGGTACGCCGGGCCCTGGCGGCACTGACCGCCTATCAGGTGGTCGAGCATCTGCCCCATCGCGGGGCCTCGGTCGCGACGCCGACGGCCGAGGATGCCCGCGACGTGTTCCAGGCCCGGCGCGCGGTCGAGACCGCGATCTGCCGCAACGCCCTGCGCCGGGCGACGGCGGAGGATCTGGCCGCCCTGCGCGCCCATCTGGCCGAGGAGGACCGCGCCAAGGATGACGGCGACCGGTCCGAGGCGATTCGCCTGTCGCGGGGCTTTCACAATCTGCTGGCGCGGATCGCAGGCAATGCCGTGCTCGCGCGCTATGTGCAGGAACTGACCATGCGGTCGTCGCTCATCATCGGGCTTTACGGTACCCAGGCGCGGACGCTCTGTGCCAAGGACGAACATCTGAGCCTGGTCGAGGCCATCGCCGCGCGCGACGAGGCCGGGGCGCTGGGCCTGATGGATGCGCATCTGCGCCATATCGAGGCGGGCATTTCCTTCAGCGAAAGCCGGGCGCCCGCGGGCACGCTGTCCTCGATGCTGGGCGGCGGGTCCCCGCGCCCCTGAGGCCGGGCGCCGCGGCGGGTTTGACAGCCCGCGCCGGCTTTGCGATACCTCGTCGCACGTCAGGGGAGTCCCGCCGAGGGGACTGAGAGGCTGACAGGGGGAAACCCCGGTGACGCGACCCTTCGAACCTGACCCAGTTGAGACTGGCGTAGGAAGACCGAGGGGCATGCCGCGATCGACCGCCCCCCGGGCCGCAAGGGCCCCCGACCGCCAGGGTCGTCCGGTTCCGCGGTCCCGCTTTCTGCCTCATCATCCGTCTGGGTCTCGTCAGGTCAACTGAGGAGACGAAGATGAACAGACCCGACACCGTTCCGCAGATCACGCTGGGGCCGCTGCCCGCCTCGGAAAAGACCTACATGCCGGGGCGGCTGCACCCGATCCGGGTGCCGCTGCGCCGGATCGCCACCGGCGAGGGGGCGGTGACGGTCTATGACAGCTCGGGCCCCTATACCGAGCCCGACGCGCGGATCGATATCGCCGCGGGGCTCGCGCCGGTGCGGCTGCCCTTCGCGCGCGACCGGGGCGAGGCCGAGACCTATCCGGCCCGCGCCGTCACCGCCGCCGATAACGGTTTCGCCGAGGGCGCGCGCCTCGTTCCGGCCTTCCCGCTGAGGCCCGAGCCGCTGCGGGCGACGGCCGGGCGGGCCGTCACCCAGCTGGCCTATGCCCGGGCCGGGATCGTCACCCCCGAGATGGAATTCGCCGCGATCCGCGAGAACGAGGGCCGCACCGCCGCCCATAGCCGCGACGGCGAGCCCTTCGGCGCCGAGATCCCCGATCTGGTGACGCCCGAATTCGTCCGCGACGAGATCGCGGCGGGCCGGGCGATCATCCCGGCCAATATCAACCATCCCGAGCTTGAACCCATGGTGATCGGCCGCGCCTTCAAGGTGAAGGTCAATGCCAATATCGGCAATTCGGCCATCACCTCCTCGATGGAGGAGGAGGTCGAGAAGATGGTCTGGGCGATCCGCTGGGGCGCCGATACGGTGATGGACCTGTCGACGGGGCGCAACATCCACAACATCCGCGACTGGATCCTGCGCAACGCACCGGTGCCCATCGGCACCGTGCCGCTGTATCAGGCGCTGGAGAAGGTCGGTGGCGTGGCCGAGGATCTCAGCTGGGAGGTCTATCGCGACACGCTGATCGAGCAGGCCGAGCAGGGGGTGGATTATTTCACCATCCATGCCGGGCTGAGGCGCGGGATGATCGGGCTCACGGCCCGGCGGGTGACCGGCATCGTCAGCCGGGGCGGCTCGATCATGGCCAAGTGGTGCCTGCATCACGGCCGCGAGTCCTTCCTTTACGAGCGGTTCGAGGAAATCTGCGACATCTGCCGTGCCTATGACGTCTCGTTCAGCCTGGGCGACGGGCTCCGGCCCGGGTCCATCGCCGATGCCAATGACGAGGCGCAATTCGCCGAGCTGCGCACGCTGGGCGAGCTGGCGCAGGTGGCCTGGGCCAAGGATTGCCAGGTGATGATCGAGGGGCCGGGCCATGTGCCGATGCACAAGATCAAGGCCAACATGGACGAGCAGCTGAAGCATTGCCACGAGGCGCCGTTCTACACGCTCGGGCCGCTGACGACCGACATCGCGCCGGGCTACGACCACATCACCTCGGCCATCGGCGCCGCGATGATCGGTTGGTTCGGCACCGCGATGCTGTGCTACGTCACGCCCAAGGAGCATCTGGGCCTGCCCGACCGCGACGACGTCAAGACCGGGGTCGTGACCTACAAGCTCGCAGCCCATGCCGCCGATCTGGCCAAGGGGCATCCGGGCGCGCAGGCCCGCGACGATGCGCTCAGCCGGGCGCGGTTCGGCTTCCGCTGGGAGGATCAGTTCAATCTGGGGCTCGACCCGGATACGGCACGGGCCTTCCATGACGAGACCATGCCCAAGGCCGCGCACAAGGAGGCGCAGTTCTGCTCGATGTGCGGGCCGAAATTCTGCTCGATGAAGATCAGTCAGGATATCCGTGACGCGGCCGCGGCCGAAGCCGGAACCTGTCCGAACGGGTTGAGCCCCGAGGACTGATACCCGACGGCCGATCCCTGCCGGAGAAGCGGGGCCAGAGGATCGGGAGCAGAGGATCCGGGATGGGGGCCGGGCAGCACCGGCCCCCGCGTTCCGCCCTGCCGGGGCTCAGCTCTGGCTGCGGTATTCGCCCTGCCGTTCCAGCATCCAGCCCGGATATTCGGCGGGCAGGCGGGTCACCGCATCGAGCCGGGCCAGCTCGTCCTCGCTCAGTTCGACCTGCGTGGCGCCGATATTGTCGGTCAGCTGGTCCGCGCGTTTGGCGCCGATGATGACCGAGGTCACCACCTCCTGATGCAACAGCCAGGCCAGCGCGATCTGCGCGACGCTGGCGCCCCGCGCCTCGGCCATGCCGCGCATCGCCTCGATGGCGTCATGGGCGCGGTCCCTGTCGACGGGCGGGAAGTCGAAACTGGCCCGCCGCCCGTCCGCCGCCTTGCCCTCGCGGTCGTACTTGCCCGACAGCAGCCCGCCCGCCAGCGGGCTCCAGACCATCAGCCCGATGCCGGTTTCCTTCAGCATCGGCACGATCTCGCGTTCCAGATCGCGCCCGGCCAGCGTGTAATAGGCCTGCAGCGACAGGATCGGGGCCAGCCGCCGCGCCTCGGCGATGCCGACCGCCCGGACGATCTGCCAGGCGGCCCAGTTCGACAGGCCCAGATAGCGGACATGGCCCTGCCGCACGAGCGCATCAAGCGCCTCGAGCGTCTCGACGATGGGCGTTGCCGGGTCGAAACCGTGGATCTGGTAGAGGTCGATATGATCGAGCCCGAGCCGGGTGAGGCTGGCCTTGCACTGGTCCATGATATGGTGACGCGAGGCGCCGCGCGCATTCACGCCCTCGCCCATCGGCCCCATGACCTTGGTCGCGACGATCACCTCCTCGCGCGGCACGGCGAGGTTCTTCAGCGCGCGGCCCAGCAGCCGTTCGCTTTCGCCGCCGGCATAGACATTGGCGGTGTCGATGAAATTGATCCCGGCCTCGAGCGCGGTGCCGACAAGGCCGTCGACCTCGGCCTGGCCCAGCTGGCCGATCTGCCCCCACATGCCCTCGGAGCCGCCGAACGTCATGGTGCCGAGGCAAAGCTCCGATACGAAAAGCCCGCTCGGGCCGAGACGACGATAACGCATGATCCAATTCCTTTCCTGAACCGGCCGGGGGTGCGGGCGGCGGCGGCCGCCTTCCGGCCTGTGGCAGATCTGGGCTCGCAAGGGCGGGGACGCGACGCCGATCCTCTCGACTTCTTGCACGATCCTCTCATCGGGGCGGGCGGCATGCTGGAAAGGCGCGGAAGCTGTGCTAGCTCGGGGCCATGGATGACAGACTGACGGGCCTGCGGGCCAGCGTGCTTTCATTATGGCGGGCGCATGGGCGCCAGACCCCGATTGCCGGGCTTGTGCTGGCCTCTGCCGAGGTGCCGACCGGTCCGTTTCATGGCGTCTACCGGCCGTCGCTCTGTGCGGTCCTGCAGGGGGCCAAGGTCAGCCGGCTGGGCGGGCAGGCCTTCCGCTACGATGCCGGGAAATGCCTGATCGCCTCGCTGGACGTGCCGATCCGGGCCGAGATCGTCGAGGCCAGGCCCGATGCGCCCTATCTTGCCCTGGCGCTGGAAATCGACACCGCGGTCGTGGCCGAGCTGATGCTGGGGCAGGGGAACGTCGCCGACCCGCCGCCCGGAGCGGCGATCGAGGTGCACGATCTGGGCGAGGCGCTGATCGACCCGCTCGAGCGGTTGCTGGCGCTGGCCGAACGGCCGCAGGACATTCCGGTGCTCGCGCCGATGATCCGGCGCGAGATCGTCTGGCATCTGCTGACAGGTCCGCAGGGCGGGCGGCTGCGGCAGATCGGGCTGGCCGACAGCCGGCTGGCGCGGATCGGTCGCGCCATCGGCTGGATCCGCACCCATTATGCCGAGCCGTTGCGGGTGGCGCATCTGGCGGCCCTGGCCGGGATGAGCCCGGCCACCTTTCACCGTCATTTCAAGGCGGCGACGGCGATGACGCCGGTTCAGTTCCAGAAGAGCCTGCGGCTTCAGGAGGCGCGGCGGCTGTTGCTGACCCGGCCCGGGGATGTGGCGGGCATCGGCTTCCGGATCGGCTATGACAGCCCGTCCCAGTTCAGCCGCGAATATCGCCGCCTGTTCGGCGCGCCGCCGGGGCGCGACGGGGCCGAGCTGCGCCGGGGCCTGGCCGAAGCCGGTCCCTGACCGCCGCCCGGATCGTCGTCCGGACCGGGGGCTCAGACCGGCAGCACCGTCGTCGCCTTGATTTCCTCCATCGACAGCAGGGCCGTGACATTGAAGATCCGCACATCCGAGATCAGCGCCTGATAGAAGACGTCATAGGCCGCCGCATCGGCCACCCTGACCTTGAGGATATAGTCGATCTCGCCGGCCAGCCGGTGCGCTTCCAGCACTTCGGGGCGCTTCATCAGCGCATTTAGAAACCGTCGCTGCCAGTCGGCCTCATGTTCCGAGGTGCGGATCAGCACGAAGAAGCAGGTGCCCCGGTCAAGCGCCTTCGGGTCGACGATCACCGTCTGCTGGCGGATCACCCCCGCCTCGCGCATCTTGCGGATGCGGTTCCAGACCGGTGTCTTCGACGAGCCGACCTTGCGGGCGATCTCGTCGAGCGACTGGCCGGAATCGGTCTGGAGTTCGCCCAGGATGCGACGGTCGAGCGCGTCGAGCTTGGGCTGGGGGTCGTCATGTGCCATCGGGGCCTCCGGGATTTCAGAGGTCAAGGATCGGAATAATGTTCCGGAGGCACAAGGTGGAAACGCCCTTTTCGAGGAAATATGTTTCGCTTGCGCGGCGGGCTTGACCTCTGGCAGGGCGCGCGGACAAGGTGCCGCGATCGACAGGACGGGGGATGGCATGGCGGCGGACAGGTGGGATTTCTGGATCGACCGGGGCGGCACCTTCACCGATCTGGTGGCGCGCAGGCCCGACGGGCGGCTTCTGACCCACAAGCTCCTGTCGGAGAACCCCGAACGCTATGACGACGCGGCGGTGCAGGGGATCCGCGAGCTGCTGGGCCTCGGCCCGGACGAGCCGCTGCCGCGGGGGGCCATCGGATCGGTCCGGATGGGCACCACGGTCGCCACCAACGCGCTTCTGGAACGCAAGGGCGAACGGGTGCTGTTGCTGATCACCGAAGGCTTCGGCGATCTCCTGCGGATCGGCTATCAGGCGCGGCCGCGGCTTTTCGATCTCGAGATCCGCCGTCCCGAGCTGCTTTACGAGGAGGTGGCCGAGATCCGCGAGCGGCTCGATGCCGAGGGCGGGGTTCTTGTCCCGCTTGACGAGGATGCCGCCCGGGCGGCGTTGACGGCTGCCCATGCCAGGGGCATCCACGCCGTCGCCATCGCGCTGATGCATGGCTATCTGAACCCGGTTCACGAGGACCGGCTGGCCGAGCTTGCCCGCGAGACGGGCTTTACCCAGGTCTCGGTCAGCCACCGCGCCTCGCGGCTGATCAAGCTGGTCGGACGCGGCGACACGACCGTGGTCGATGCCTATCTCTCGCCGATCCTGCGCCGCTATGTCGACCGGGTGGCGGAGGCGCTCGATCTGGGGCAGGGGGGCTGCGAGCGGCTTCTTTTCATGCAGTCGAATGGCGGGCTGACCGATGCCGCGCTGTTCCAGGGCAAGGATGCGATCCTGTCGGGGCCCGCGGGCGGGATCGTCGGCATGGTCAGGACCGCCGAGGCCGCGGGGTTCGACCGGCTGATCGGCTTCGACATGGGCGGCACCTCGACCGATGTCAGCCATTATGCCGGCAGCTATGAGCGCAGCTTCGAGACCGAGGTCGCGGGCGTCCGGATGCGGGCGCCGATGATGGATATCCACACCGTCGCGGCGGGGGGCGGGTCGATCTGCAAGTTCGAGGACGGCCGGTTTCAGGTCGGCCCCGAAAGCGCGGGCGCCGATCCGGGCCCGGCCTGCTACCGTCGCGGCGGGCCGCTGACCGTGACCGACTGCAACGTCATGCTGGGCAAGCTGACGCCCGCGCATTTTCCGGCCGTCTTCGGCCCCGGGGGCGATCAGCCGCTGGATGTCGAGGCGGTACGAACGAAATTCGCGGTGCTTGCCCGCGAGGTCGCCGCCGAGACCGGCACGCCCGAGCGCAGCCCCGAGGACATGGCCGAGGGCTTCCTGCGCATCGCCGTCGACAACATGGCCAATGCGATCCGCAAGATCAGCGTCCAGCGCGGCCATGACGTGACCGGCTACACGCTGCAATGCTTCGGCGGGGCGGGCGGCCAGCATGCCTGTCTGGTGGCCGATGCGCTGGGCATGCGCCGGGTCTTCCTGCATCCCTTCGCCGGGGTCCTGTCGGCCTATGGCATGGGGCTGGCCGAGATCCGGGCGATGGAGGAGGGCCAGCTTGACCTGCCGCTTGCCGACGAGGCCGGGGCCGAGGCGGCGCTGGCCGATCTGACCGCGCGGGCCGAGGCGGCGCTCCGGCGTCAGGGCGTGGAGCCGACTGCGATCCGCACGCTTGCCCGCGCCCATCTGCGCTACGAGGGCTCGCACCAGACGCTGGAGGTGCCCTTCGGCCCCGCCGCCGCGATGCAGGCCGGTTTCGAAGAGCTGCACCGGGCGCGCTTCGGCTTTGCCTCGCCCGACCGTGCGCTGATCGTCGACATGCTGGATGTCGAGGCCATTGCCGAGACCGGGACCGCGCCCGCCGCCATGGCCCCCGAAGCCCGCGCTGAAATCAATGACCGGGTGGCGGTGCATCTGGGCGGCGAAACCGTCGAGGTGCCGCTTTATGCCCGCGCCACGCTGGGGCCGGGCACCCGGATCAAGGGCCCCGCGATCATCTCGGAACCCACCGGCACCGACATGGTCGAGCCGGGCTGGGTCGCCGAGGCCGACGCGATGGGCAACCTGATCCTGACCCGCAATGCCGCCGCCCGGCATGCCCCCGCCATGGGGACCGAGGCCGATCCGGTGCTGCTGGAGGTGATGTCGAACCTCTTCATGTCGGTGGCCGATCAGATGGGGGCGACGCTCGCCAATACCTCATGGTCGGTCAACATCAAGGAAAGGCTGGATTTTTCCTGCGCGATCTTCGATGCGCAGGGCGATCTGGTCGCCAATGCGCCGCATGTGCCGGTGCATCTGGGCTCGATGTCCGAGTCGATCCGCACGGTGATGCGCGGCCATGCGGGTGCGATCCGGCCGGGCGACGCCTTCATGCTGAACTCGCCCTATAACGGTGGCACCCACCTGCCCGACGTGACCGTGGTGACGCCGGTCTTCCTGGGGGACGAGATCCTGTTCTGGCTGGGTTCGCGCGGGCATCATGCCGATATCGGCGGGCGCACGCCGGGGTCTTCGCCGCCCGACTCGCGGCGGATCGAAGAGGAAGGCGTGCTGATCGACAACCTGCGCCTTGTCGATCGCGGGCGGCTGCTGGAGGCCGAGGCCGAGGCGGTGCTGCGCTCGGGGCCCTGGCCCTGCCGCAATGTCTCGCAGAACATGGCCGATCTGAAGGCCCAGATCGCCGCCAACGAAACCGGGCGGCGGGCGCTTCTGGAGGTGGTCGAGCGCTACGGCCGGGACGTGGTGGCGGCCTATATGGGCCATGTCCAGGACAATGCCGAGGAAAGCGTGCGCCGGGTGATCGGCACGCTGAAGGACGGGCGGTTCCGCTATCCGATGGATCATGGCGCCGTGATCGAGGTGGCGCTGCGGGTCGACCGCGCGGCGCGCGAGGCGGTGATCGACTTCACCGGCACGAGCCCGCAGCACGAGGGCAATTACAACGCCCCCTTCGCGGTCTGCCGCGCGGTGGTGCTTTACGTCTTCCGGACGATGGTGGGGGCCGACATCCCGCTGAACGAGGGCTGCCTCAAGCCGCTGCGCATCGTCGCGCCCGAAGGCTGCCTGCTGAACCCGACCTATCCGGCGGCGGTGATCGCGGGCAATACCGAGGTCAGCCAGGCCGCCTGCAACGCGCTTTACGGCGCGCTGGGCGTCGTCGCGGGCAGCCAGGCGACGATGAACAACTTCGTCTGGGGCAATGATTGTTTCCAGAATTACGAAACCATCGCGGGGGGCACCGGGGCGGGGCCGGGCTTTGCCGGTTGCGACGCGGTACAGAGCCATATGACGAATACCCGGATGACCGATCCGGAGGTGCTGGAGCGGCGGTTCCCGGTCCGGCTCGAAGCCTTCGCGATCCGCAAGGGCTCGGGCGGTGCCGGGCGCTGGCGCGGTGGCGATGGGGCGATCCGGCGACTGCGCTTCCTCGAGCCGGTGACGGTGACGACGCTCTGTGCGCATCGCGAGATCCCGCCCTTCGGGGCATCGGGCGGGGCGCCGGGTTTGGTGGGCGAGAACTGGGTGGAACAGGCGGACGGCCGGCGCGAACGTCGGCGCGGCAATGACGAGATCGCGCTGGAGGCCGGAGTGCTTTTCGAGATCCGCACCCCCGGCGGCGGTGGCTGGGGCAGGCCGTGAGTGCGGGGCTTTGATTTTTCGACTAAAAATCAAAGCCTCCGCCCCGGAAAAATCCGCTACGCCGATTTTTCGGTCGGCGAAATGCCACCGGTGGCGGCGGTGACCCGATCGGCCGCAGCCCGGACCTCGGCGCCGATCCCGTCGGCTGCGTCCAGCGGAATCCGGAACGCGGGGCCCGAGACCGACAGGCCTGCGATCGGCTCGCCATGGGCGTTGAAGATCGGCGCCGCGATGCAGCGCATGCCTTCGGCCCGTTCCTGATCGTCGATCGCGTAACCGCGGGCGCGGGTCCGGTCGAGATCGGCATGCAGGCCCGTTTCGGAGGTGATCGAGCGCGGCGTGAAGCCCGGCAGGCCTTGCGTTTTCAAGATAGCCGCGACCCGTGCTGCGGGAAGAAAGGCCAGCAGCGCCTTGCCGATCCCCGAGCAGTGCATCGGCCCCCGGGTGCCCGGCGAAAAGAAGGCCCGGATCGTCTCATGGGTTTCGACCTGGGTCAGGAACAGCACCTCGTCGCGATCCTCGACCCCCAGATTGGCGGTCTCGCCGGTGGCCCGCATCAGCGCCTGCATCGCGCCCCGCGACCGCTCGGCGACATTGGTGCGCCGCAGAAAACCCGATCCGATCCGGAACGCGCCCGGCCCCACATGCCAGCGCTGCGCCTCCTCCTCCAGTTCAACGATGTCGTGACCCTGCAGCGTGATCAGGACCCGGTAGACGGTGGCCGGGCTCTGATTGCTCAGGGCCGCCAGTTCCGAGAGCGTCAGCCCCTTGGTCTCGCTCAGTGCCGTCAAGAGCCCCATCGCCCGGTCGAGGGCACGCACCGTGTTCTGGTCGGTCTTGTCGTGAAAGGCGCGCGGGCGGCCGCGCGGGCGGGGTTGTGTCATCCGAGTCGGTCCTTCATGCCTGAAGTGAAATGTTTTTTCATAATTTCACGATGCCGGAGGCCACTGATAATAAATGACTTTACCACTTTTTTCGTTTGACGGAAAAGGCTTTCAGAAAAAATTGCGCCGCAGCGCCACCGGGCGGTATCCATGGGCAAGCCAGATGAAGGACCGCCCGATGCACGCCTCGAACCCGATCTTCCTGCCCGGCCCGACCAACCTGCCCGAGCCCTTGCGCCGCGCCTGCGACATTCCCACCATGGATCACCGCTCGGCCGCTTTCGGCCCGATCCTCGCCGCCGCCAAGGACGGCGTCGCGCGCATTCTCGGCCTGTCCGGGGGCGAGGTGGCCCTTTTCCCGGCGACCGGAACCGGCGGCTGGGAGGCGGCGGTGACCAATGCGCTTCGGCCCGGCGACAAGGTTCTGGCCGCCCGCCACGGCATGTTCTCGCGCAAGTGGATCGATCTCTGCCAGCGCCACGGGCTCGAGGTCGAGATCGTCGAGCGCCCCTGGGGCGAGGGCGTTCCGGTCGAGGAGTTCGCCGCTGCGCTGGCCGCCGATGGCGGTCACCAGATCCGGGCCGTGCTGGTCACCCATAACGAGACCGCGACCGGTGTGACCTCGGATGTCGCCGCGGTGCGCGCGGCGATGGATGCGACCGGGCATCCGGCGCTTCTGATGGTCGACGGGGTCAGTTCGATCGGCTCCATCGAGTTCCGGATGGATGACTGGGGCGTCGATCTGGCGGTTGCCGGTTCGCAGAAGGGTTTCATGCTGCCCGCGGGCCTGGCCATCATCGGCATCAGCGCGAAGGCGCGGCAGGCGATGGAGACGGCCGGGCTGCCGCGCTGTTTCTTCGATATCCGCGACATGGCGGACGGGAACTATCCCTATACGCCGCCGGTCGGGCTCATCAACGGGCTGGCGGTCTCGACCGGCCTGCTGCTCGAGGAAGGCATGGAGAATGTGCGCGCGCGCCATCACCGCATCGCCGAGGGCGTACGGCGCGCCGTCGCCGCCTGGGACATGACGACCTGCGCGGCGGCGCCCGAGCTTTGTTCGGACACGGTGACGGCCATCGTCACGCCCGAAGGGTTCGATGCGGGCCGGATCGTGCGCCATGCGGCCGAGGCCTATGGCGTGGCCTTCGGCGGGGGCCTGGGCGAGGTCGCGGGCAAGGTGTTCCGGATCGGCCATCTGGGGCTGATGAGCGACGTGATGGCGCTGTCGGGGATCGCCACCGCCGAGATGGCGATGGTCGATCTGGGCCTGCCCGTCCGGCTTGGCAGCGGCGTTGCCGCCGCGCAGGAGCATTATCGCAACAGCAGGACCGCGCCCGTGCAGGCGGCGGCGTGAGGAAGCCATGAAGGACCACGGACCCCTCTACATTCCGACCTATGACGACGTGATCCGCGCCCATGAGCGGATCGCCCCCCATATCCACCGCACGCCGGTTCTGACCTCGTCCTGCATCGACGGCATGGCGGGCGCCTCGCTCTTCTTCAAATGCGAGAATTTCCAGAAGGCCGGCGCCTTCAAGGTGCGCGGCGCCTGCAACGCGGTCTTCGGGCTCGACGAGGAAAGGGCCGCGGCCGGCGTGGCCACCCATTCCTCGGGCAACCATGCGCTGTCGCTGTCCTATGCGGCGGGTCGCCGGGGCATTCCCTGCCATGTGGTGATGCCGCGCACGGCGCCGCAGGCCAAGAAGGATGCCGTCCGCGGCTATGGCGGCGAGATCACCGAATGCGACCCCTCGACCAGTTCGCGCGAGGCGGTCTTTGCCGAGGTCGAGGCCCGGACCGGGGCCGAATTCGTCCATCCCTACAATGACTGGCGGGTGATCGCCGGGCAGGGCACCTGTGCGCGCGAGCTGAACGACCAGATCCGCGACCTCGATGCGGTGATCGCGCCCATCGGCGGCGGCGGAATGGTGTCGGGCACCTGCCTGACCCTGTCGAGCCTCGCGCCGCATATCGAGATCTACGCCGCCGAACCCGAACAGGCCGACGATGCGTATCGCAGCTTCAAGGCCGGGCATATCATCGCCGACGATGCGCCCGAGACGGTGGCCGACGGGCTCAAGGTGCCGCTGAAGGATCTGACCTGGCATTTCGTTTCGTCGAACGTGACCGACATCCTGACCGTGTCGGAGGCCGAGATCGTCGAGGCGATGAAGCTGATCTGGAAGCGGATGAAGATCGTGATGGAGCCGAGCTCGGCGGTGCCGCTGGCGGCGGTGCTGAAGAACCGCGAGCTTTTTGCAGGCAAGCGCGTGGGCGTGATCGTGACCGGCGGCAATGTCGATCTCGACCGCCTGCCCTGGATGACGGCATGAAACCCGCCGCGCAGCTGCGGCAACGGGTGAGGCACGCCTCCGGCGGCATGCGAGGGCTCTGCCGCCCTTGCGCGCAGGACCGCAGGCGACGGATGGGAATTTTGCGCGCCCTTGAGGCGCCCGGGACGCTGGGAGAGAGACGATGAAGGACGTGACCGATTTCGACGGGCTCGAGGTGGGCTATGACATCCCGGCCCTGCCGGGGATGGCTGAAAGCGAGATCCAGACCCCCTGTCTGGTGCTGGATCTCGACGCGCTCGAGCGCAACATCAAGAAGATGGGCGACTGGGCCAGGGCCCATGGGATGCGCCACCGGGTGCATGGCAAGATGCACAAGTCGGTCGATGTGGCCAGGCTGCAGGAGCGGCTGGGCGGGGCCTGCGGGGTCTGTTGCCAGAAGGTGTCGGAGGCTGAGGTCTTCGCGCGGGGCGGGATCAAGGACGTTCTGGTCTCGAACCAGGTGCGCGATCCGGCCAAGATCGACCGGCTGGCGCGGCTGCCGAAACTGGGCGCTCGGACGCTGGTCTGCGTCGACGATCCGGAGAACGTGGCCGAGCTGTCGGAGGCGGCTGTGCGGCACGGCACCGAGATCGAATGCCTGGTCGAGATCGATTGCGGCGCCGGGCGCTGCGGCGTGACGACGACGCCCGAGGTGGTCGCCATCGCCAGGGCCATCGATGCGGCGCCGGGGCTGCGCTTTGCCGGGCTGCAGGCCTATCAGGGCGCGATGCAGCATCTTGATTCCTATGAAGACCGGAAGGCCAAGATCGAGATTGCCGTGGCCATGGTGCGCGAGGCGGTCGAGGCGCTGAAGGCCGAGGGGCTGGCCTGCGACATCGTCGGCGGCGGCGGCACCGGATCCTATTATTTCGAGGGCAGCTCGGGCGTCTATAACGAGCTGCAATGCGGCTCCTATGCCTTCATGGATGCCGATTACGGCCGCATCCTCGATGCCGACGGCAAGCGGATCGACCGGGGCGAATGGGAGAATGCGCTGTTCCTGCTGACCTCGGTGATGAGCCATGCCAAGGCCGATAAGGCGATCTGCGATGCCGGGCTCAAGGCGCAATCGGTCGACAGCGGCTTGCCGGTCGTCTTCGGGCGTGAGGACGTCACCTATGCGAAATGCTCGGACGAGCATGGGGTGATCGCCGATCCCGAGGGCGTGCTGAAGGTGGGCGAGAAGCTGAAACTCGTGCCGGGCCATTGCGACCCGACCTGCAATGTCCATGACTGGTATGTGGGCGTGCGCAACGGCAAGGTGGAATGCCTCTGGCCGGTCTCGGCGCGCGGCAAGGCCTACTGATCCAGCGGTCGGGGCCTTCGGGCCCCGATTTTTCGACGAAAAATCGTATGGGGGGCGGATGTTCATCGTTCCGGAAAAGGAAATCGCCGGGCTGGTCTCGGCCGATCAGTGTTTCGAGGCGGTCGAGGCCGTCTTTGCCGCGATGGCACGCGGCGATGCGTATAATTTCCCGGTCATCCGCGAGGCGATCGGCCATGCCGAGGCGCTTTACGGCTTCAAGTCGGGCTTCGACCGGGCGGGGGCCGTGCTCGGGCTCAAGTCGGGCGGGTACTGGCCGGGCAATGCCGCCAAGGGGCTGACCAATCACCAGTCGACCGTGGTGCTGTTCGATCCCGACAGCGGACGGCCCGCGGCTCTGGTCGGGGGCAACCTGCTGACGGCGCTCCGCACCGCGGCGGCCTCGGCGGTCTCGATCCGCTATCTGGCGCGCAGCGACGCGCGCGTGCTGGGCGTGCTTGGGGCGGGCCATCAGTCGGCCTTCCAGCTCCGTGCCGCCGTCGCCCAGCGCCGCTTCGAGAAGATCGTGGGCTGGAACTACCATCCCGAGATGCTGCCCCGTCTGGCCGAGACCGCAGCCGAGCTCGGCCTGCCTTTCGAGGCGGTCTCGCTGGAAGATTTCGGCGCGCAGGCCGATGTCATCGTCACGATCTCGTCCTCCTTCTCGGCCCAGCTCATGGATGCCCATGTCCGGCCCGGCACGCATCTGGCCTGCATGGGCACCGACACGACGGGCAAGCAGGAGATCGACCCGGCGATCTTTGTCCGCGCCAGGGTCTTCGCCGACGAGATCGCGCAATCGGTCGAGATCGGCGAGGCCCAGCATGCCGTTGCTGCGGGGCTCATCGCGGCCGAAGACATCGTCGAGATCGGCGCTGTCATCAATGGCACCGCGCCGGGGCGTCAGTCCGATGACGAGATCACGGTCTTCGACGGCACAGGCGTCGGATTGCAGGATCTGGCGGTGGCGGCCCGGGCGGTCGCGGCGGCCCGGGCCAGGGGTGTGGCTGTCGAGGTGGACCTCTGAGCCGCGCCCCCCGTCCGGCCGCGGCTCAGCCCCTCTGTCAGCCTTCCGTGCCGGTGACACAGGCGGCGATGGTCCGGGCAAGCCCGGTCAGCAGCGCCGGGTAGAGATCGGGGCCGTAGGCGAGCGTGCTGCCCGACGGATCGAGCGGCGCGCCGACCCGCACATCGGTGCCCTCGGCGATCGCTTCGGCATAGGCCGGGTCATGCTGGGCCTCGGGGAAGAGGCAGGCGACGCCTTCATGCCGCAACTCGTCCCGCAGCCCGGCCAGCCGTGCCGCGCCGGGTTCGGCGGCATCGCCCATGGCGATGGATCCGGCCACGGTCAGGTCGAAATGCTCGGCGAAATAGCCATAGGCATCGTGAAAGACCATGATCGGCCGGTCGCCCACGGGCGCCAGCAGCTGCCTGGCTTCGGTCTCGGCCGCCGCGATCCGGTCGAGTGCCGCATGGGCATTGGCCTCGTAGGCGGCGGTGTTGTCCGGATCGGCCTCGGCCAGGGCGCCGCTGATCCGCAGAACCCAGACCCGGGCATTCTCGGGATCGAGCCAGGCATGGGGATCGATGCCGTCGTGATGGTGATGCCCCTCCTCGCCCGCGTGGTCGTCATGGTCATGATCCTCGTCCGGCATGGCGGCCTCGTGGTGGTGATCCTCGGGCTCACCATCATGGTCATGGTCATGGTCATGGTCATGGTCATGGTCGTGATCGTGGGCCTCGTCGTCGTAGCTGCGTCGATAGGTGCCCGGCGCCTCGATCAATGCGACGGCCTGGGCGTCGGGACCGAGCCCGTTCAGCGCCCGGTCGAGCCAGGGCGTCAGCTCGGGACCGACCCAGAACACCAGCCCGGCCTCGCTGATCGCGCGGGCCTGCGAGGGCTTCAGCTGGAAGTGATGCGGGTCGCCGCCCTGATCCAGCAGGATCTCGGGGCTGCCCAGATCGCCCATCACCTCGGCCACCAGCGACTGCACCGGCGGGATGTCGGTCACAACGCGCGGCGGCTGGGCGGCCGCGGGGGCGGCGAGGGCAAGAAGAACAGGGAAAAACAGGGGGCGCATGGACCGGCTCCTTGGAAATGGCGCTTGCGGAAGGTATGGTGGAATGAATATGTTATAAAATAACAAGTCAAGAGGGTCCGGATGAGAATCGATGCCGAGCGGGTGTTTTCAGCCCATGACCATGCTGCCTGCCGCCGGGCGACGCTGGAGCGGGCCGAGGAAATCGTCGCGGCCGAGGGGCTGCGGCTGACGCCGGTGCGGCGCCGCACGCTCGAGATCCTGCTTGAATCGCATCAGGCGCTGGGGGCTTATGAGGTGCTCGACCGGCTGGTCGCGTCGGGCTTTGCCCGCCAGCCGCCGGTTGCCTACCGGGCGCTGGATTTCCTTGTCGATCACGGACTCGCGCACCGGATCCGGCGGCTCAACGCCTTTGCCGCCTGCATGCGGCCCGGCGAGCCGCACCGCCCGGCCTTCCTGATCTGCGACACCTGCCATGCGGTGGCCGAGGCCCCTGGTACGGCCGTTGCCGACGCGATGCTGGCCGCGGCCGGGACGGTGGGGTTCGAGATCGAGCGGATGAGCCTCGAGGCGGTCGGCCGCTGTCCCGCCTGCCGCGAGTCGCGGGCATGACGCTGGTTGCCGCGCGCGGGCTGACGGTGCGCTATGGCGGGGTCGCCGCTCTGACCGGGGTCGATTTCGCGATCGATGGCGGCGAGATCGTCACCCTGGTCGGACCGAACGGGTCGGGCAAGTCGACACTGGTGCGGGCGGTGCTGGGCGCGGTCCGGCCGAGCGCGGGCACTGTCACAAGACGCCCGGGGCTCCGGATCGGCTATGTGCCGCAGAAACTCGCCGTCGACGACCGGATGCCGCTGACGGTGCGCCGCTTCCTGTCCTTGCCCGAGAGGCGCGGCGCGGCCGAGATCGCGGCGATGCTTGAAAGGGTCGGTGCGGCCGGGCTCGAGACCCGGCAGATGACCGCGCTGTCGGGCGGGCAGTTCCAGCGCGTGCTGCTGGCCCGCGCGCTTCTGGGCGGGCCCGAGCTTCTGATCCTCGACGAGGCGACGCAGGGGCTCGATCAGCCCGGCACCGCGGCCTTCTACCAGCTGATCGCCGATCTTAGGCGCGAGACCGGCACGGCGGTGCTGATGGTCAGCCACGATCTGCATGTGGTGATGAGCGCGACCGACCGGGTGCTTTGCCTCAACGGCCATGTCTGCTGTCAGGGCCAGCCCCATGTCGTGACCGCAGCGCCCGAATACCGGGCGCTGTTCGGCCATGGCACCCAGGGCACGATGGCGCTCTATCAGCACCAGCATGACCATGCCCATGACGGTTGTCACGGGCAAGGCCACGCGCACGGGCCGGAGCCGGGCCGGGGCGGGGCGGGACACAGGACCGAACCGGAGGCGGCCGATGCTTGACGATTTTCTGGTGCGGGCGGCATTGGCGGGCGTCGCGGTGGCGCTGGCGGCCGGGCCGCTCGGCGCCTTCGTGGTCTGGCGGCGGATGGCCTATTTCGGCGAGGCCACGGCCCATGCGGCGATCCTGGGCGTCGCCATCGCGCTGGGGTTCTCGATCTCGATCTTCGCGGGCACGCTGGGGGCCGCGCTTGCCATGGCGCTGGCAGTCACCTCGCTGTCGGGCCGCGGGCTGGCGATGGATACCGCGCTGGGCGTCGCGGCCCATGCGGCGCTGGCGGTCGGCCTGGTCTCGGTCTCGTTTCTCAGCGGGGTCCGGGTCGATCTGTCGGCCTATCTTTTCGGCGACATCCTCGCGGTCGGCCGCAGCGATCTGGCGGTGATCTGGGCCGGAGCGCTGGCGGTGCTGGCGCTGATCGTCTGGCGCTGGACGGCGCTTTTGACGGTGACGGTCAGCGAGGAACTGGCGACGGCCTCGGGGCTCGATCCGGGGCGCGAGCGGCTGGTCCTGACGGTGGCGCTGGCGCTGGTCGTCGCGGTGGCGATCCAGGTGGTGGGGGCGCTTCTGATCGTGGCGATGCTGATCGTTCCGGCCGCCGCTGCCCGGCCCTGGTCGCGCACGCCCGAGGCGATGGCGCTGATCGCTTCGGGGATCGGCGCGCTCTCGGCGCTGGCCGGGCTTTGGGGGTCGTACCATTTCGACACGCCCGCCGGACCCAGCATCGTGGTCGCGGCCAGCTGCGCCTTTGCGCTGAGCCTCGCGGTGCCGCGGCGGGCCTGACGGCCCGTCGCGCGGTCCGGTCCGCCGGTCATTCGGGGTGGCAGATCTCGTTTCTGGCGATGGCCAGCAGCGTGCGCCCGACCAGCCCCGCGATCACCGCGCTCAGAAAGGCCAGCAAGGCGCCGCCCAGCCAGAGATGGAAGACCGAACCACTGGCGTCGGCGTAAAGGAAGGTCGCGATGGTCAGCGCGGCCAGCGGGAAGGAAAGCGCCCAGAAGGACAGCGCGAAGGGCAGGCGCAGGATCCGCGGGAGTTGCGTCGCCACGATCAGCGCGAAGACATAGGCGGCATTGAGAAAGAACATCGCCAGCGGGTCGAACCCGCCGTGAAGCCGCATCCACGAGATGAAGCCGACCGCGGGCGGCGCGATCAGGATCACCAGCGTCGGCTGCAACCGCCCCGGCAGCGGGTCGTGGAAGGTCAGCCGGTTCATCACCAGCGTCAGCAGCACCACCCAGAACAGCGCGCCGCCCGAGAAGAACAGCCAGGAAATCTCGGGATGTCCCAGCGGCACGCCCGCCACCGGCACCAGGATGTTGCCGACCGGCGGAATGAACCAGGCCGCGTTCAGGTGGATCGGCTGGAAATGCCGCTGTCCGATCCAGTCGGAGATCACCATCAGCGACAGCAGCCCCTGCAAGGCGGTCCCGGCGATCCACACCGGCCGGGCGAGCCCCGGATAGTCGCCCATAAGCGCGACCGACAACAGGATCAGCGAGATCGAGGCGGTGGGAAAGAAGGCCAGCCGCACCGGATGCTGCCACTCGGCCGCGGCCATCGGGAAATGCGTCGCCAGTTTCAGCGCATAGAGCGCCGCGACCGCGACCAGCAGCGCGCAGGAGGCATAGAGCAGGACAGGCGAAACGGCGAGGCTCAGCCCCAGCCTGGTTCCCAGCACCTGTTCGCCGGCATGCCAGGCCAGTGTCAGCCCCATCATCCCCATGACCGTGGCGAAGAAGGTGACGGGAAAATGCGCAAGCCGGCTGTCTCGGGGGCCGGGGTCCGTCTCTGCGGTCGTGCTCATGTCGGTCGCTGCTCCTGTGCGGCTCGGGCTGAAAACATGCGGGAACGTGCATGTGTTTCCGCGCCGTATAGGGCAGATTCCAAACAGATGTCAAAGAGTCATCTTTTTGACGCGAGAGCACCCGTCGCCCCGGGGCGCGGCGACCTGCGACAGTGAAAAGGCCCGCGCCGGAGGCACGGGCCTTAGGGGGGGCCTTATGGCGGCCCCGTTTTACGACGGCGACCGGCTCAGCGGTCGTCGCGCGGCTTGCCGTCCATCATGGTTCGGTCGGCATGCAGTTCCAGCCACATCGCATTGACGACCGCGAAAAGCGCGGCCAGCGGCAGGCCGAGGATCCAGGCGAAATACCACATCTTCGGGCTCCTTTCTCAGTAGACCGAGTCGCTGTTATCGACCACGTCCGAGGCCGTGACCTTGCCCCAGAGCACCTTGTAGACCCAGGCGGTGTAGGCCAGGATCAGCGGCACGAAGATCACCGCCGAGACCAGCATCACGAACAGCGTCAGATGCGAGGACGAGCTGTCCCAGACCGTCAGCGACGAGCTGGGATCGAGGCTCGAGGGCAGGATGAACGGGAACATGGTCAGCCCGACCGAGGCGATGATGCCCAGGATCGAGAGTTTCGAGGCCAGCATGGTCCAGCCCTCCTTGTCGGTCTTGAAGCCGAGGAAGGCCAGCGCCGCGCCAAGGAAGCCCAGCGCCGGGGCGATGGCGATCCAGGGCCGCGCCTCATAGGCCGCCATCCACGATCCGCCACGGGCGACCTCGTTCATCAGCGGGTTCGACGGCCCGTCGGGCGCGACCGTTCCCACGAAGCTGTAGGCCTCGATGCCGCCGGCCAGCCAGAGGCCCGCCAGCGCATAGGTGACGATGGTGGCAAGGGCCGCCCAGGCGCCGTAGCTGCGCGCGCGGTCGGCGACCATGCCCTCGGTCTTGAGCTGCAGCCAGGCCGCGCCATGCATCACCAGCATCGACAACGATACCAGCCCCGCCAGCAGCGCATAGGGGTTCAGCAGCCCGAAGAACGAGCCCTCATAGATCGACAGCAGATCGTCGGTCAGCCGGAACGGCACCCCTTGCAGGACGTTGCCCACGGCGACGCCGAAGACCAGCGCGGGTACGAAGCCGCCGACGAACAGCGCCCAGTCCCAGGCCGAGCGCCAGCGTTCGTCCTCGCGCTTCGAGCGGTACTTGAAGCCCACGGGGCGCAGGATCAGCGCCGCGAGGATCAGGAACATCGCCAGGTAGAAGCCCGAGAAGCTGACCGCGTAAAGCGGAGGCCAGGCGGCGAAGATGGCGCCGCCGCCCAAGATGAACCAGACCTGGTTGCCTTCCCAGACCGGGCCGACGGTGTTGATCGCCACCCGGCGTTCGATATCGGTTCTGGCGACGAAGGGCAGCAGCGTGCCGACGCCCAGATCGAAGCCGTCGGTCAGGGCGAAGCCGATCAGAAGGACGCCCAGAAGCCCCCACCAGATCACGCGAAGGATGTCGAAATCCACGAATTCATGCAGGATCATCGGTCTTTACTCCGCCGGTTCGTAGCCACGGCCGCCGGTCAGGCGGTCGGTATGGCGCCGGGTCCAGTCGTCGGTTTCGGCGACGTCCATATAGGGACCCTTGAGGATGTATTTCCGCATCAGCCCGATCTCGATCACGAACAGGACCGAATAGAAGGTGACAAAGCCCGCCAGCGTCAGCGCGACCTGGGTCACGCTCAGATGGCTGACCGACAGCGCGGTCGGCAGCACCCCGTCCACCGTCCAGGGCTGGCGACCGAACTCGGCCACGAACCAGCCCATCTCGGCCGCGATCCAGGGCGTCGGAATCGCCACCACGGCGGCGCGCAGCGCCCAGCGCGGGAAGCGCATGCCGTAGAAATTGGCGCGGATGAAGAAGTAGAGCATCATCGCGATGAAGCCGAAGCCGAGGATGACCATCACCCGGAATGCCCAGAACAGCGGCAGCACCTCGGGCACCGTGTCCTGCGCGGCCTGCGCGATCTGCGCGTCGGTCGCCTGGCGCGGATCTTCCAGATAGCGCTTGAGCAGGAAGGCAAAGCCCAGATCGCCGCTATGCTCTTCGAACTGCGCGGCCAGCTCGGGCGTGGCGGTGCCCCGCTCGGCCCGGATCTGCATCAGCGCGTCATAGGCGATCAGACCGTTGCGGATACGCGCGTCGGCTTCGTCCACCAGCTGGTTGATGCCGGGCAGTTCCTCGGTCAGGGAGCGCGAGCCGATCAGGCCCATCACCACCGGCACCTTAAGCGCGAATTGGGTATCGCGGTCGGCCTGGTCGGGAATGCCGAAGAGGTTGAAGGGGGCAGGGGCCGCATGGGTCTCCCACATGCCTTCGATGGCGGCGAGTTTCATCTTCTGGGTATGGGTGGCGTTATAGCCCGACTCGTCGCCCAGCACGACCGCCGAGAGCGCGCCCGCAAGCCCGAAACTGGCCGCGACCGCGATCGAGCGGCGTGCCAGCTCGATATGGCGGCCCTTCAGCAGGTACCAGGCCGACACGCCCAGAACGAAGATCGCCGCCGTGACATAGCCCGCCGAGACGGTATGCACGAACTTGGCTTGGGCCACCTCGTTGAACATCACATCGAAGAACGAGGTCATCTCCATGCGCATGGTCATCGGGTTGAACTCGGCCCCGACGGGGTTCTGCATCCAGCCATTGGCGATCAGGATCCAGAGCGCCGAGAAGTTGGACCCGATCGCCACCAGCCAGGTCACCACGCAATGGCCCACCTTGGACAGCTTGCCCCAGCCGAAGAACATGAGCCCGACGAAGGTCGCCTCGAGGAAGAAGGCCATCAGCCCTTCGATTGCCAGCGGAGCGCCGAAGATATCGCCGACATAATGGCTGTAATAGCTCCAGTTCATCCCGAACTGGAACTCCATGGTGATGCCCGTCGCGACGCCCAGCACGAAGTTGATGCCGAACAGCGTGGCCCAGAATTTGGTCATCTGGCGCCAGACGGGGCGGTTGGTCATCACATAGACCGTCTCCATGATCGCCACGATGACCGACAGGCCAAGCGTGAGCGGTACGAAGAGGAAGTGATACATGGCTGTCATGGCAAACTGCAGCCTAGACAGCTCGACGATGTCGAGTTCCATTACTGGCCTCCTTTGGCCCTTCACTCTCAATTACGCAATATATCCGGATTCCATGGCATTGTGGCCAAAACGCGAGTCCGTAGTATTAGACGTGTTCCAGATATACCTTTGTATGCAATCGTGTGGCATGCCAATGCGGCATATCGGCAATGCGCATCGAAAGGGCTTGGATGGCGGGCCCGAGCTTGACCCTAACGGGACCTGAGTCGCCGCGACGCGCCTGCGCGCGCCGCACCGGGGTCAGGTCATGGCGATCAGCCGGTCGGCCCAGTCGCGTTCGGCCTTCCTGTGCGAGGCGGTCAGGATCGCGGCCTCGGGCAGGATCTCGCGGATCGCGCCCAGCACCCGGGTCGCGGTCGGCCGGTCGAGCCCCTCGGTCGGCTCATCGAGCAACAGCAGGCGCGGACGCCGCAGCAGCGCCCGGGCCAGCGCCAGTCGGCGCTGCTCGCCGCCCGAAAGCCCGGCCCCGTTCTCCTTGAGGGAGGCATGAAGCCCGCCGCGCGCCGCGACCGTCGAAGACAGCGCCACCGCCTCGATCAGCTCGAGCGCCTCGCGTTCGGTGAGACCGGGATCGGCCAGCGCCAGCATGTCGAAGAAGCTCTGGCCCAGAAGCATGCTGCGCTGAGGCAGATAGGCCATGCCGGCCCGCAGCCGGGTTTCGGACAGCGTCTCGATAGGGCAGCCCGCCAGCCGGATGCTGCCTGCCTCGGGCTGAATGAGGCCGGCGGCCAGCGCCAGAACGGTGCTCTTGCCGCTGCCCGAGGCGCCGGTCAGCGCAATGCAGGCCCCGGGATCGAGCCGGAGCGAGAAGTCTTTCAGAACCGGAGCCTCGGCGCCGGGATGGCGATAGGCGATGCCGGTCATCTCGAGAGCCGGGGCGCCCTCTGCGGCGACGGCCGGGGAGGCATGTTCGGCGGCCTGCGCGGGCGTGCCGTCCTCCTCGGGCAGAAGCCGGGTCACGCGCCGGGCGGCGTCGAGCATGCGGCCAAGCTCGGCCAGCGCGCGGCGCAGCGGCTGCACCGTCTCCGACAGCGCCAGCGCCACGAAGAAGCCCAGCGCCGCCTGCGCGGGCGTGATTGCGCCCCGCGCCACCAGCACCCCGCCCAGCGCCAGCGCGGTGCCCGTGGCCAGGGTCGTGGTCAGCGACAGCGCAAGGCCCGCGCGCCGTTCCAGCCGGTCGATGGCGCCCAGATTGTCGCGCATCCGGGCCTCGGCCAGCTGCACCGCCTCGGTCTGTTCGGGCAGGCGGCCATAGACCACCAGATCGTCGCGGGCGCGCAACAGGTCGATCAGCCGGATGCGGAAGGCCTGCAGCGCCTTCTCGGCCCGGCGCGAGGGCGCAAGCGCATGGCGCCCCGCCCCGATCAGCACCAGCCCGCAGCCCAGCGTGAAGCTCGCGAAGATCCAGATCGCCAGCGTAAAATCGGTCATCCACCACAGCAGCGGGAAGACGGCGACATAGAGGATGACCCCGGTTACCGCCGGAATGAACAGCCGCAGCACCACCCCGTCAAGCGCGTCGACATCGGCCACCAGCCGGTTCATGGTCTCGGCGCCCCTCAGCCGCGACAGGGTCTGGAACGGCAGCGCCAGAACGCCCCGCAGCAGCGCCACGCGGATGTCGGTCAGGGCCTTCAGGGTCGCGTCATGGGTCAGCAGCCGCTCGCCATAGCGCGCGGCGGTCCGGCCAAGCGCCAGAAAGCGCACGGCAGCCGAAGGCTGGAACACGTTGAAGGCGATGCCGATGCCTGCAAGGCCGGCCGCGGCGGCGGCGGTGATGAACCAGCCCGCCAGCCCCAGAAGCGCCACCCCCATCGCCACCACGATCACTGCCAGCGCGGTGCCCCGGATCAGCGGGCCGCGCTGGGCCTGCCAGGTCAGGCGCAGGATCTGCAGGATGTCCTTCATGCCGCATGCTCCGGTTTGATGGCGATCTGGCGGTCCATCCGGGCCGCGAGCGCCGGGTCATGGGTCGCCACGATCAGCGCGACGCCGCCTTGCGCCAGCCCTAGCAGCCCCTCGGTGACCAGCGTCGCGGTTTCCTCGTCAAGATCGGCGGTCGGCTCGTCGGCCAGCAGCAGGTCGGGATGGGCATGCGCCGCGCGGGCCACGATCAGCCGCCGCGCCTCGCCGCCCGAGACGCCGACCCCGGTCTCGCCGAGCCGGGTGTTCAGTCCGCGCGGCAGCTGCGCCACCACGCCATCGGCGGCGGCAAGCTTCAATGCCCGGTCGAGCGGCAGCTCGCGCCCGGGCCGCAATGCCAGCGTCAGGTTCTTCCTCAGCGAGCCCGAAACGAAGCGCGGCTGCTGCGGCAGCCAGCCCAGCCGGGCGCGCCAGGCATCGGCGGTCTCGGGCGACAGCACGGTCCCGCCGATCCGGATCTCGCCCTCGGCCGGAACCGCCATGCCTGCAAGCAGCCGCAGCAGCGAGGACTTGCCGATGCCCGACGGGCCGGTGATCGCCAGCGTCTCGCCGGGGTGAAGGTCGAAATCGGGGAACCGGATCAGCCGTCCGCCCGGCGGGCGGTAGGCAAGCCCCCGTACCGACAGCGCCTCGGTGGTCTCGAGCGGTGCGGCCGCCGCGCCGAGCCCGAGGAAGGTGGTCTCGTCCCGGGCCTCGAGTTCGGCCAGCTCGCGCGCCACGGCATTGGCGTCCGCCTTGTCGTGCCAGGCGGCCGCGAGGTCGCGGAGCGGCTGGAAATAGTCGGGCGCGAGCAGCAGCAGGAAGATCCCCTCGGTGGCGGTCAGGGGCGTGCCCCAGGTTCCGAAGTTCAGCTCGCCCAGCAGCGAGAAGCCGACATAGACCGCGACCATGGCGATGCCGATGGCCGAGAACAGCTCAAGTACCGTCGAGGACAGGAAGGCCACCCGCAGCACCTCCATGGTGCGCCCGCGCAGCCGGTCCGCGGCCGAGCGGAAGCTCTCGACCGTGCGCTCGGTCGCATCGAGCAGGCGGATGTCGACCAGCGCCGTCAGCCGTTCGAGCAGCAGCACGTTCATGTTCGACAGCTCTTCCATCTGCCGCTCGCTGGCCTTCTTGGCGGCGATGCCGACCAGCGCCATGAAGATCGGGATCAGCGGGCCCGCGAACAGAAGCACAAGCCCGATCGCCCAGGAGAAGTAGAAGGCGACGCCGAGGATCACCAGGGGCACGAAGGTCGAGCGGCGCTTGGCCGGGGCATAGCGGGTGAGGAAGGGGCTGAGCGCGGCCAGCTTCTCGGCCGCCAGCGTCGCGGTCACCGCCGCCGGCGGGCGGGCCGGGTCGTCGGTCGCACGCCGCGATTCCCGGGTGACCAGCCGGGCGCGTTCCAGCGCCAGGACGATATCGGCGGCCCGGAACGACAGCGCGCCCGCGCGGTGGTCGAGCAGCGCGCGGCCCAGGCCCACCGCCACGAAGACCAGGGCAAAGGCCCAGGTCGGTCCCCAGGCGGTGTCGGGCTGAAGCATCTGGCCAAGTGCCAGCGCCACCGCCGCCGCCTGGATCAGCCACAGCAGAGAGGCGGCCGTCGCCATCGCACCGGCCCGCTCCAGCAGGCTCATGACTGGCGCCGTCATCTGGGAAAGCCGCTTCGCGGCCGGATCGTCCTTCTTCGCGCGTTTACGGCTCAAGTCCTGCCCCGTCACCCGTTTCTGAACCCGCCCCGCGTCCGGGATCGGCGAAGGGCTTGCGTGATCTTTAACAGGCTCTATTTTTGTTAGAACCCGTATGTGAGATAGATCATTATCCGTCACAACTGGAAAAGAGAACCCCGATGCGGCTGACCACCCGGACGAACATCGCGATGCGGGCGCTCATGTATTGCGCTGTCAATGGGGGCCGGACGGTCCGCAAGTCGGATATCGCGGGCGCCTGCAATACCTCGGAAAACCACATGGCCCAGGTCATCAACACATTGGCGCATCACGGTCTGGTGAAGACGACACGGGGCCGGAACGGCGGCCTGACCCTCAAGCGCACGCCCGAGGACATCACCGTGGGCGAGGTTTTCCGGCATCTCGAATCAGGTGTGCCCTTCGCAGAATGTTTCGATCCGGCGACCAATACCTGCCCGATCTCGTGCTGTTGCCTGCTGAAGGGTGCGTTGCAGCGGGCGCTGGCCGAATTCTACGCCACGCTCGACGGCATCACCCTGGCCGACCTGGTCGTTGGCAACCGCGATCTCGAAGAGGCGCTGGCGCTCGCCTCCTGAGCGGGTGCCGCATGCCGTTGGGCGCCGCCGCCAGCCTGCTCTTGCCAAGGGCGGTGCTTGCCCCATCATTTCCGGCATGACCCTGCAAGCACCTGCCCCGCCTTCCGCCCCCCTTGCCGCCTCTCCGGCTGACCCCCCGGCTTTCCTCCGCGCTCTTTTCGAGACCGCGGTCGCGGCCGCCGACCCGATGCGGACGGTCGCACCCGCATTGCCGCCACGGCCCGCCGGTCGCGTGGTCGTGATCGGCGCCGGCAAGGCTTCGGCGCGGATGGCCGAGGCGGTCGAGGCGGCCTGGGGCCCCTGCGAGGGGCTGGTGATCACCCGGTACGGCCATGCCCGGCCCTGCGCCGGCGTCGAGATCGTCGAGGCCGCGCATCCGGTGCCCGATGCCGCGGGCGAGGTCGCCACGCGCCGCGTGATGCGCCTGCTCGAGGGGCTGAGTGCCGAGGATCTGGTGCTGGCGCTGATCTCGGGCGGCGGGTCCTCCCTGCTGGTGCAGCCCGCCGGGCAGATCACGCTGGAGGAAAAGCGGCTGGTGACCTCGGGTCTCTTGGCGTCGGGCGCGCCCATCGGCGAGATGAACGGCATTCGCAAGGAGCTGTCGGCGGTCAAGGGTGGACGGCTGGCCGCCGCGGCCTTTCCGGCGCGGGTGCTGGCGCTGCTGATCTCGGACGTGCCGGGCGACGCGCCTTCCGATATCGCCAGCGGCCCGACCGTCGGCCATCGCGGCGATGCGGCCCGGGCGCTGGCGGCGCTGGCGCGCTGGGGCGTGGTGCCGCCGCCTTCGGTGCAGAGCTTTCTCGAGGCCGGCGGCGATCCGGTCCGCCCCGACGATCCGCGCCTTGCCCGGGTCGAGAATGTGGTGATCGCGGCGCCCGCCCGCTCGCTCGAGGCAGCGGCCGAGGCCGCGCGCGGCGCGGGCTGCGCGGTCGAGATCCTGGGCGATGCGCTGGAGGGCGAGGCGCGCGATCTGGCCGCCTCCCATGCCGATCTGGCGCGCGCGCGGCAGGCGGCGATGGCACCGGGCGATCCGCCGCTGCTTCTGCTGTCGGGCGGCGAATGCACGGTGACGCGACGGGGCGACGGGGTCGGCGGGCCCAATGCCGAATATGCGCTGGCCCTGGCGGTCGCGCTTGACGGCGCGGAGGGGATCGACGCCATCGCCTGCGACACCGACGGGGTCGATGGCGCGGCCGAGGTCGCGGGCGCGGTGATCGGGCCGGCCACGCTGGCCGAGGCCGGACGGTTGGGCAGCGACCCGGCCCGGGCGCTTTCCACCAATGACAGCCACGGTTTCTTCGCGGCGCTGGGCGCGCAGGTGGTGCCCGGCCCGACCCTGACCAATGTGAACGACTTCCGCGCCATCCTGATCCGGCCGCAGCCATGAGCCGCGCCCAAATTCCGGGCATCGGCCGGGCGCCCGGGCGGCGTGCCCCCGGATTTCGGGCGCGGCGCCTTGCCAGCCCGGCCCCGGCGGGCAAGAAATGAGGTCGGAAAACGCTTGGGCACAATGACAGACACGACGCAGACCCTGCGCATCAAGCTGGCCGGACTGGTCGGCCAGATCTACCCGGATCAGGACCGCGAGCTTCTGATCGACCGGATCGTCGAGGCATTCTGGCCCGACGGAACGCGGCCCCGCCGTCGCGCCCGGATGCCGTCGAACCGGCTGTGGTCCTGCGAGGACTCGATGGTCATCACCTATGGCAACAGCTTCACCGATGGCCAGCACAAGCCGCTCGACCTGCTGAACGACTTCCTGCACCGCCATCTCGCGGGCACGGTCGGGGGCGTGCATATCCTGCCCTTCTTTCCCTTCACCTCGGATGACGGCTTCGCGGTCACCGATTACCGCATGGTCAATTCCAATCTCGGCGATTGGGAGGATATCCGGCGCATCGCGGGCAGCTTCCGGGTGATGTCGGACCTCGTGCTGAACCATGTGTCCAGCCAGTCGCACTGGTTCAGCGAATACCGGCAGGGCCATCCGCCCTATGACCGCTTCTTCTTCGAGGCCTCGCCCGAGGACGATCTGGCCCCGGTGGTCCGTCCGCGGACCAGTCCGCTTTTGCGCGAGGTCGAGACCGCGAACGGGCCGCGCCATGTCTGGTGCACCTTCAGTCACGATCAGGTCGATCTCGATTTCCGCAATCCCGAGGTGCTGCTGGAATTCCTGCGGATCATGCGGCTGCATGTCGAGAACGGGGTGCGGATCGTCCGGCTCGACGCCGTCGCTTTCCTGTGGAAAGAGCCCGGCACGCCCTCGATCCACATGCCCGAGACTCATGCCATCGTCCAGCTGATGCGGGTCCTGTGCGATTTCGCGGTCGAGCCGATCGTGCTGCTGACCGAGACCAACGTGCCGAACCACGAGAATCTCAGCTATTTCGGCAACCGGAACGAGGCACATGCGGTCTACAACTTCTCGCTGCCGCCGCTGGTTCTGCATGCGCTGCTGTCGGGCACGGCCGAATACCTGCATCGCTGGCAGGCGACGATGCCGCCCGCGCAGCTGGGCTGTGCCTATCTGAACTTCACCGCCTCCCATGACGGGATCGGCATGCGCCCGGTCGAGGGGCTGCTGCCCGAAGAACAGATCGGCGACATCATCGGCGCGGTCCGGTCCTTCGGAGGCGAGGTCTCGATGCGCTCGACCGTCGGCGGCGGCGAAACGGCCTATGAGCTGAACATCACCTGGTTCGACGCGATGAAGGGCACCTTGGCGGGCGAGGATGGCTGGCAGGTCGAGCGGTTCCTCTGCTCGCAGAGCATCGTCATGGCGCTGGAGGGCTTCCCGGCCTTCTACGTGCATTCGCTGCTGGCGACGCCCAACGATCATGCCGGGGTCGAGAAGACCGGCATCAAGCGGGCGATCAACCGCCACCGCTGGGACTATCCGGCGCTGCTGGCGCTTCTGGAAAACCCCGAAAGCATGCAGGCGCTGGTTCTGCGCCAGATGAAGCGCCGGATCGGCATCCGCCGTCGCCAGCCCGCCTTCCACCCGAACGCGACCCAGTTCACCCTGCATCTCGAGCGCCGCCTGTTCGGGCTCTGGCGCCAGAGCCTCGACCGCGACCAGTCGATCTTCGCGCTGCACAATGTCAGCGCCGAGGAGCTGTCGGTCTCGCCGCTGTCGATCAACCTGATCGGCGGCGAGGACTGGGTCGACCTGCTCTCGGGCGAGCGGATCTCGCCCCAGGGCACCGACATTCCCTTCGCGCCTTATCAGTGCCGCTGGATCTCGAACCGCGATGGCGCCGGTCGGGAACCGGGCTAGGCCGACCGATTGCCTTTGGCGGGTCACTGCCCGTGGCGATCGCCCCGGGCGCGGGCAGCTTACTTCGTCGCAGACCGGTAATCGGTGCCATCCGCCGCCACTGCCGCCCTCATGTCGTCCATCAGCGTCGGGTCGGCCGAATTCACGCGGTTCCAGGTGGGGATGAAGGGGGTCTCGGCCGGGTTGTCCAGGAAGACCTGCCCGGCCTCGGTGATGTTCTGGGCGAAAAGCTCGATGATGTTTTCCTCGGCATGCCGGTCGAGGCTCAGCCCGTTCATCCGCGCGTCGTTGTAATAGCAGTCCAGAAGGTCCAGCGCCTCGCGGTAATAGGTGGCCTTCAGCGTGCGGAAGATCTCTTCGGAAAACACCGTGCCGTCGGCCGCCAGCTTGCGGAAGATCGACTTGCAGATATCGACCGACATCCGCGACAGGCCCTTGCTGGCATCTTCCTGCGACACCGGCTGGTGCTTGTGGTCATAGGCGTCCGAGATCTCGACCTGACAGACCGAGCGCGGCGCGAGGTTGCGCCAGGCCTCGGACAGCACGCCGATTTCCAGCCCCCAGTCCGAGGGAATGCGCAGGTCGGGCAGGGTCGCGGTCCTGAGCGCGAATTCGCCCGACAGCGGGTAGCGGAAGGACCTGAGATAGTCGAGATAATCGCGGTCGCCGATGGTCTTCTTCAGGGCCAGCAGGATCGGGCTGACCAGCAGGCGGCTGACCCGGCCGTTCAGCTTGTTCGCGCCGATCCGCGGATAAAAGCCCTTGGCCAGCTGATAGGGGAAATTGGGGTTCGCCACCGGATAGACCAGCCGCGCCAGCATCTCGCGCGAATAGGTGACGATGTCGCAATCGTGCAGCGCCATCACCGAGCTGTCCTTGCAGGCCATGAGATAGCCCATGCAGAACCAGACATTGCGGCCCTTGCCGGGGTCGCCCGGCTGCAGGTTATGCGTCTCCAGACGGGCATGGATCGCCTGCATCCGCGGGCTGTCCTGCCAGATCACCACATGGTTCTGCGGCAGCCGGTCGAAGAATTGCAGCGCATGGGCGAATTGCGCCTCGTCGGCCTGGTCGAGCCCGATCACGATCCGGTGCAGGAACGGCACCTCGGCCAGCTCGTCGAGGATCCTTGGCAGCGCGTCGCCTTCCAGTTCGGAAAACAGCGAGGGCAGGATCAGGCTGATCTTGCGGGTCTGGGCGAAGGTGGCGAGTTCACGCACCAGAAGCTCGGCCGGGGCAGAGCGCAGATTGTGCAGGGTGGCGACATTGCCGTTCTGGTGAAAATCGGCCATTTGCGCGGCTCCTTGCCGGGGCATCTTGCCCTGAAAACGGACAGTAGGCCCGGGAGGCCCGGGCCGGGAAAAAATGCGGGACGCTCAGATCCCGAAATCAGAGATAACCTGCCTCAGAGCAAGGTTCCAACCTTTCGGACCGGCTGCGGCGATCCGCTGGATCCGTCCCGTCTCTTCGCCGTCCAGCGGCGGCATCGGCCTGCGGTGCGGATTGGCGATGATGAAGCCCTGATCGGCCTGTTCCAGCATCTCGCGGTCATTCGGCGCATCGCCCAGCGCCACGACGAAAGGCGTGCTGTAGCGCGCCGCGATCTCGGCCATCTGCCCGGCCTTGCTGGCCCCGAAGGACAGCGTCAGAAACCGTCCGCCCTCGCGGCCGCTGATCCCCTGCGCCTGCAACGCGGCCAGGAACCCGGCCTTTTCGGCCTCGCTGCCCGACCAGATGCCGGGTTCGGAATAGAGCCTCTGCGCGGCCAGCGCGGCGGCCTCGGGGGCAAGCCCGGTGACTTCGGCGATCCAGTCCGCGCCGCCATCGCCGAAGCCCCTGAAGCGGCTTCGGAGCGGGGCGGGCACCTGGCTGAGCGCGGTGCGAAGCGCGCGGTAGCGACCGCCGGTCCGGGGCGCTTCGGCGCCCGGTTCGAGACGGCCCGCGCCGTTCTCGACAATCGCCGGATGCGCCGAAAGCCCCAGCTCGGCCCGGAGCGGCGCGATTTCGGCGGCGGTCTTCGATGAGGCGAGGATCACTGGCACCCCGGCTGCGCGCAGCGCCGTCAGGGCCGGGGCGGCCTCTGCATGGGAATAGGTCTCGTGGTCCAGAAGCGTGCCGTCGAGGTCGGTGAAGATCAGCAGGGCTGGGCGGGGCATCGGCATCCTCTGGTCGGCGGGTCGGGCTCGGGATACGCCGCCCGGCGGCGCTTGGCCAGTGCGGCGATCTTCTGCCCGCAAATGTGACAGGCGCATGTCAGGGCGTTGCGGAAAGTCCCGCCGTGGCGGCAACGGATCGCCGGTCGCCCCGGTCCGGGTTTTCCCGGCCGAACGCGAATGCTAGGGCGGAAAGATCGCCGCAGGAGGGAATGTTCCGATGTCCGATCCCGTTTCTGACGCGTCTTCCGACCCCGGCAGCTCATGGCCGCCGGGCGGCACGGACCGCGTCCTCGAGGCGCTGCAGGCCGATCACATGCCCGATCTCGGCCATGTCGACATGGTGGGGCTCCTGCACGATCCGCGGCTCGGAACGCGCGCGCTGGTCTCGTCCTTCGGCACCGAAAGCGCGGTCTTGCTGCATCATGTCACCCGGATCCTGCCGCGGATCGAGGTGCTCTTCATCGATACCGGACGGCATTTCGACGAGACGCTGGCCTATCGCGACCGGCTGGTCCGTCTGCTCGACCTCAATCTGGTCGAGGTCCGGCCCGATCCTGCCGCCATCGCGGCCGAGGATCCCGATCACCGGCTGGCGGAGCGCGATCCGAACATGTGCTGCCTGCTGCGCAAGACCTTTCCGCTGGCGGATGCGCTGGCGGGGGTCGACACCTGGATCTCGGGGCGCAAGCGCTACCAGGGCGCGACCCGCGCGGCCCTGCCCGCGATCGAGCGCGACGGGACGCATCTCAAGGTCAATCCGCTGGCTTTCTGGAGCCGCGCCGATCTCGAGGCCTATTTCGCCGCCCATGATCTGCCGCGCCATCCGCTGGAGGGCCGGGGGTTCCGGTCGGTCGGCTGCGCGCCCTGCACCCGTCCGGTCCGGCCGGGCGAGGATGCGCGGGCCGGGCGCTGGGCCGACAATCCCGACAAGACCGAATGCGGCATCCATCTCGGCCCGGACGGGCGGTTCGTGCGGCGCCGTTCGGGCTGAGGCACGGGCGCGTGCGGCTGCGCTGCCCGGTGCGCCGCGCGATCTGTCGGCCAGTCGGAGGCCTGAGCGATTCAGCGGCCGGATCGTGGTCCAGACGTGCCCCGACATGGCCGCCAAATGGCCGGGGCGGCTGTCGTCGCTTGCATTGGCGCCGGTAGCACGCCTGCGGCGAGGTATCCGGATGGATATGCTGAACCGCCGGATCGGTGCGCATAGCTCTGACCTGACCGCTGGCTATAAGCCCTCCCTAAGCCTGCACGCTGATCCGGTCGGCAATCCGGTAGATGGCCTCCATGTCATGCTTGACCATAAGGCTCGCACGCCGCGTGCTTCGGATGCCCGAGGCGTGGGGTCATCTCTCGGGCGTCCTCCGGTCCCATCGCGACCACCGGCGCGTCCAGCACGAAGGCGCAGTGCGATTGAGTTGGTGCCAGATCGAGCGGCTGCGCGGCCTGCGCCAGATCGCCGGTGGACAGCCGGCATCGCCCGTCAAGCCCGGCACAGGTGATTAGTCTCCCACGGGACCAGAGCCGGGGGGGCGCTTTATTGCCGGCGGTCGTGCCGCGACAAGCCGGGATCTCCGCCTTGACACTGAAAGTGGGGCGCGGGCTGGCGCGGTTGCCCTTGGGATCAGGATGCGGGGAGCTCTCCGGCGAGGGCGAAAAGCGCGTCGATATCGAGATGGGTTTCAAGATGGAGGGCCAGCGCGTCGAGCGTGGCCTCGACCTTGGCGTCATAGCCCTCGGGGCCGGTCTCGGCGCCCAGCCGCCCGAGCCAGGCGCGGCGGAAGCCATCCTCGGAAAACAGCCCGTGCAGATAGCTGCCCGCGACCCGCCCGTCGGCCGAGATCGCGCCCTCGGGGCGGTCGCCGATATGGGCGAAGGGCCGCGCGCGGTCGGGCCCGTCGGTCGCGCCGATATGGATCTCGTAGCCCGAAAACGCGGCGCCGGTCGCGGCATGGCTGGCCTCGATCCGGGTCAGGGTCTTGTCGGCATGCATCACCGTCTCGACATCGAGCAGGCCAAGACCCTCGGTCACGCCCGGCGGGCCTTCGAGCCCCTCCGGATCGGCGATGCGGCGGCCGAGCATCTGGTAGCCGCCGCAGAGCCCCAGCACCCGCCCGCCGCGGCGCAGATGCGCGGCAAGGTCGATGTCCCAGCCCTGATCGCGCAGGAAGGCCAGATCGCCCCGGGTCGACTTGGTGCCGGGCAGGATCACCAGATCGGCATCGCCGGGCAGTGCGCGGCCCGGCGGCACCATGGTCAGCCGGATGCCGGGTTCCAGCTTGAGCGGGTCGAGATCGTCGAAATTGGCGATCCGCGAGAGCATCGGGCAGACGACGTGATAGCTGCCCCGGCCGGTGCCGCCCAGATCGACCGCATCCTCGGCCGGCAGGCGGCAGGCCTCGGGAAACCACGGGATGACGCCGAAGCCGGGCCAGCCGGTGCGGGCCTCGATCAGCCGGTAGCCGTCGTCGAAAAGCCGGGGATCGCCGCGGAACTTGTTGATGGCAAAGCCCCGGACCATGGCCAGATCGCCGGGATCGAGCACTGCCTGCGTGCCGACGATCTGGGCGATCACGCCGCCCCGGTCGATATCGCCGATCAGCACCACCGGCACCTCTGCCGCGCGGGCAAAGCCCATATTGGCGATGTCGCCCGCACGCAGGTTGACCTCGGCCGGGCTGCCCGCGCCCTCGACGATGATCAGATCGCGTCCGGTGGCCAGCCGGTGGAAGCTTTCCAGTACCGGGGCCATCAGCTTCGGCTTTTCGGCGGCGAAGGCGCGGGCGCGGAGCGCGCCCCGGGCGCGGCCCTGCACCACCACCTGCGCGCCGGTATCGGTTTCGGGTTTCAGGAGGATCGGGTTCATGTCGGTCAGCGGCTCGAGCCCCGCGGCCCTTGCCTGCAGCGCCTGGGCCCGGCCGATCTCACCGCCATCGGCGGTGACTGCGGCATTGTTCGACATGTTTTGCGGCTTGAAGGGCGCGACCGACAGCCCGCGCCGAAGCGCCGCGCGGCAGAGCCCGGCTACCAGAAGCGACTTGCCGACATTCGAGCCTGTGCCCTGCAGCATGAGTGCGCGTGTCATCGGTGGGGCTCCTGTCGCGACCGGACGCCGGTTGCAGGCGTCGCGTCATGGGTATTTGGCCCAAGAAGAAGCTGCAAGCGTATCGGGGCTCAGTCGGGCGCGGTGGCGGCGCCCGCGTCCCGGCGGCGGGTCATCTCGGCCAGGGCCCGGAGCGCATAGGGGGTGCCGCAGACCCAGTCGGGGCCGGAAAAGGCGGGGGCCGCCGCCGCGGGCAGGGCGCGGAGCGCGGGATGGGCCAGGATCTCCTCGGCGCGCGAGGTTTTCGGATAGGGGCGGGAGAGGATCAGCAGCTCGGGATCGGCCATCACCAGTTCCTCGAGCGCGAGATCGAAGCCGCCATGGCGCCCTTGGGCGGCCTGGTCGGTGCGGGCGAGATTGGCAAAGCCCGCACGGGTGAGGATGTCGTCCGCAAGCGTGCCCTCGCCCTGGGTGTAGCCGTTGGCATAGAAGAAGGCGGCCAGCGGCCGGGGCGGGCCGCTCTGCGACAGCCGGGCGAGGTCCTGTTCGAAGGCGCGGGCCAGGGCTTCGGCCCGGGCCTCGCGGCCCAAAAGCCTGCCGGTCTGGCGCAGCCGGTCGGTCACCTCGTCGAGCCGTGTCGTCAGGCCGATCCGCGCCACCCGGATGCCGAGGCGCTCGAGCATGGCGAGGGTTGCCGGGTTCGAATAGGTGCCGGCCAGCACCAGATCGGGGCGCATCAGGAAGATTTCCTCGGCGCCGCCGGTATTGGCGGGATAGGCGCGGGCGGCCTCGGCCATGGCAGAGTTCATCGGGTTGGCGGCCAGGTCGCTGACCGAGACCAGCTGGCCCGGGCGCGCGACCAGCATGGCAAGCTGGTCGGTGCAGAGATTCATCGACACCACCCGCCCGGGCGGGTCGGCCAGCGCCGCGGTCCCGGCAAGGGCCAGGGCCGCGGCGAGGCGGATCGCGCTAGAAGGAGGCACGCAGGCCCACATAAAGCGCGCGGCCGGAGGTGTTGTAGTGATAGGCGCCGGTGTAATCGAGCGCGGTGTAGAAATCTTCGTTGAAGAGGTTCTCGATCCGGGCATAGAGCTCGGCGCCGCTGTCGAGGGTGTAGGAGATCCGGGCGGTGCCCAGGCCTGCGTCGGGCAGGGCGCCACCTGGGTCGAGGCGGTCGGCGAGGTATTGATAGGAAAGATCGGTCGTGATCCGCGGCGACAGCTCGGAACTGAGCCCGAGACCCAGGTCGTGACGCGGCACGCGCAGGAGGCGGTCGCCCTTCCAGCGCGCGTCTGTATAGGTGTATGCGCCATAGATCGCGGTGGCAGGTGTCAGCTCGAAGCGGCCTGACAGTTCGAACCCTTGGCTGCGCGTGGTGCCGTCGAGATTGTCGTAACAGCCGTAGGCCGAGGTGCAGATCCCCGTGGGGGGGGTGGGGTTCCAGTCGATCTTGTCCTCGATCTCGGTGAAGAAGGCGGTGGCCTTCAGGAAACCTTCGCCCGAGAGCCTTTTTTCAAGCCCGATATCGAAGCTCGTGCCGGTTTCGGGGCTCAGGCCCCGGTTCCCGACCGTGTCGCCCTCGGAAGTGCCGTAAAGCTCGTAAAGCGAAGGAACACGGTAGCCGGTGCCAAGCGAGGTACGGAAGATCAGGTCGGGCCCGATCCGCCAGGCCAGCGCGGCGCGGCCGGTCATCTGTTCGTCGAAGCTGGAAAAATCATCGTAGCGCAGCGACAGCGATAGGTCGATCGCGTCGGTTGCCGCCTGTCGGAGTTCGGCAAAGGCGGCGCGGGATATCTCGGTATCGGTGCTTCCGCTCTGAATGGCCTTGTCCTGCTTCCAGTCGGCGCCGAAGGACAGGTCGGTCCGGTCGCCCAGAGTGGTCGATCCGAGATAGCCGATTGTCCTGCTGCTGCCGTCCCAATGACTCGTCCCGAACGATCCATGATCGGTGCGTTCGGTCTGGGTCCTGGCCAGAGACAGCTCGTTCTCGACCGAGCCGAGGACGAAATGGGCATAGGCCCGCAGGCCCCTGCGCGTAGTGTCGCTCCTGATCGCAGGGTCGGTCCCGGTCGGGGTCGGGTCGTAATCGGCCGTCCCGTCGGAATAAAGCCCCGAGATGCCCAGGCGCAGGCTGTCGGTCAGGTCATAGGCCGCGTTCAGCGTGATGACGTCCTCGTCATAGCCGTCGGGTTCGTCATTGCCCGACAAGGTCGAGAAGCCGTCCGTCTGCACGCGGGAGAGGGTGGCCGAGATTTCGCCGTGTTCGCTCATATGACCGAAGCTGAGCTTGCCCGAATAGGTGCCATAGGTGCCGGCTTCGACCGAAGCCTGACCCGAGGTGCCGAGGGTCGTCGGTCGCCATGTCGTGATGTCGACGACGCCCGCAATGGCGTTCGAACCGTAAAGCGCCGATTGCGCGCCCTTCAGCACCTCGATGCGGTCCGCAAGGCCGGAAGAGAGCGTGCCGAAATTCAGCGAGGGCGGAAGGTTGGTCGGGTCGGTGAAATCCATGCCGTTTATACGGGTCGCGATATAGCCGCTGTCGAGCCCTCGGATGCGCAATGTGCCGGTCTGCCCGAGCCCGCCATTCTGAGAGAACGACACGCCCGGCAGGGTGGCGAGGGTCTCGCCCAGATTCTGCCCGCCCGCCGCGATCTGGTCCCGGTCGAGGGTCTCGACCGTCGCGCCGGTTCGGTTGGTGGCGACGGGGGTGAGGCTGGCGCTGGCGGTGATCTCGTCGAGAAGGAGGCTGTCGTCGAGATCCTCGGCGAGGGCATGGAGGGGCGCGAGGGTGGCAAGGCCGAGCCCGAGGCAGAAGCTGGATCTGGTCATGTCCGTTCCGGTCTGTCGAACCGCGATGCGGCCCGTATTGTAGAGAAGCCCTTGGAAAGAAACGCTTTCCGCAGACGGTGAAAGCGTCACCACTGCGGATTTGCCGCCGCCCGTCGCGCGCCCCGCGGACCGGCTGGGTGATCGTCCTGGCAGGTCTCCTGGCTTGCGGGTCGTCGCTTGGCTGGCCTTCCCGGGGAACATCCCCAGTGGCACGATCAGCCGCGCTCGCCGCTTACAGTTGCGGGGGCAGCCGCGGCATGAGCCCCATCCGAGGCGGCACCGCGTTCCCTTTTCATCGCCCGTCGCCGGGCGAACCAAGACGATTCGGGGTTAATCCGGGGCCCCGGACCTGTCAAGCGGGACGCCGGGGCGGCAGGCTGCGACGATTGCGGCCAGCTCGGTGCCGGGCGCCAGCAGCAGCGCGGTCTCGGTGCCGCGGGTGACCCGGACCAGCAGCAGATCGACGGGCGGAGGCGCGCGTAGGATCGCGCAGGCGGTCTTGGGTCTGGCGGCGGTGCTGGCTTGGGCATCGAGCCCCAGCGTGGTGCAGCCGGTCAGCCTGTGGGTGAGGTCCGGATCGCCCACCGCCTGGACGATGCGTCCGTCGCAAAGCCGGAGCCCGGCGGCGGCCCGGGCCGGGCAGGCGCCGACCGGGTCGTCGCCCTCGGGGGCTGCCCCGGCCGTCCTGTCGGCGTCGGACAGGGCGGGGCTTTCAGAAGTGGCCTTTTCATGGCAGGCGATCGCGCGCAGCGCATCGATGGGCAGCCAGGCTCGGTCGGCTCGACCCGGCAGGCCGGTCGCGCCGCGGTGATCGACAGATCGGCGGCGGCGGAGACAAAGCGGCGGACCCGGTCCTGAAAGGCGGCGATGAGCGGCGCGGCCCTGTCGCCTTGCATGTCGGGCGGCAGCGGCACCGTGGCATGGGCGGCAGGGCGTGGCCGTCCGACCCGCAGCAGATGACGGCGCGCGACCAGCAGCCGGGTCTCCTCCTGCCCCTTGCCGTCGCCGAGGGCCATATCGCGCGGCGGGATCGTCTCGGAGATTTCGGCCATCAGGGCATCGAGCTGGTCTTAGATGTCGCCGGTCCCGGGTCTGTCGCGGGCCTCTTGCCGGGGCTTCAGCTTTGCGCGCATGGTCGCCAGGGGGGCGATTTCGGTCATGTCAACCGCCTCTGCCGCGCCGCGTGTCGTGTCGTGTCGGGCGGTGCCCGCCGCGATCTCGACGATTTCGGCGATGGCCCGGCGCATCTGCGACAGCGCGGCTTCGACACCGGTATCCGGTCCGACCAGGGCGCAAAGCGCCTCGTAGGGATCGCGGGGCGCCCGCAGGAAAAGCTCGATTCCGCCATTGCGCATGAGCACGGCCTCACGGGGCGGCTGGTCGATGCCGAACACCTCGGTCAAGGCGGCCGCGGCCTGGCCGCCCAGAAGCCGGGCGCCGCAGAGACAGAGCGCATCGTAATAGTCCTGCGGCAGGGGCTCTTGGGCCTCGCTTTTCAGCACCAGCCGCGCCGAGAGGTCGACGAATGCGATGGCGCGGCAACCGGGAATTGCCCGCAGCAGGGCCTGAATGGTGAAGGTAAACGGCATCTGCGCGGAGTGTGTCCGAAATCGTGCTGTCTGCTACGGCAATGGGCCGGACCGCTCAGAACGGGTGTGGCTCGTGACCGGGGGCTCGGTGCCGGTCGGACGCGGGCTGCGGCTGCGGCTTGCATCGACCCGCACCCGGCGCGGGCGCACCGTGCCGTGAGTGCCGCAATCGGGTGGGCCGCAATCGGGTGGATCGGCGATACGCCAGGCCGGATCGAGCCGCATCGGCCCCGCGTCCTGACCCGTTCTGCCGCCCAGCCCGCGCAGGATCCGCATCAGGGCATGGCCGAGCGCCTCTGCGCCGTTAGCGGTCCGGCCCGACGGCGCCTCCAGCGCCTCGGTCAGCGCGATCGGCAGGACGCCCGCGAACAGCCCGGCGGTTTCACGACGGACCCGGCGCAGCACCCGCTCGCGGTCGCGTTCGGATGCGAGCCTGTCGAACCGGGTCAGCAGCAACAGGCTCGATCCGCCCAAACGTGGGCCGAACATGTCCCAGATCGCGGCTTCGGACGGGCGCCAGGCCTCGGGTGCATGGCTGCACCAGAGCACGCCGTCCGCGAGGCCGGTCGCGTATTCCCAGACGTCCGGACCTATCTCCGGGTCCGAAATGCCGGGGGTGTCGATGAGATCGCAATGCCGGAGGATTTCGGCCTCGGCCTGGAGCCGGATCAGCCGGGTATCGGCGGGCGAGAGGCGGGCCAGATCGGCCAGATCGACCGGGGCGGTTCGGCCGCGATCGTCCTCGCGACAGGGCGGCGCGGTGCCGTGTGTGATCCTGCCCGGGGGCAAGCGGGTCGCGGTGCTCGTCCTTGGCATGAGCGGTCGGCCGACCAGCAGATGGGCGAGCGTGGTCTTGCCCGCACCGATTTCGCCCATCAGGGCGATGCAGGGCGGAACACCGGAGGCCGGGTTCGGGGCCCCTCTGGCGTTGCTGCGAGGGAACGCGGCGACAGGCCGGGTCTGATCGGCCGGGGCTATGGCTGCGGGCGGCCCGTCCTGTGCAGAGCCGCCCGGCCGAGCGGCTGCGGAGATGGTCGCCGGGTCTTCAGAGGGCTGTGGCAGGATCTCGGTCGCGGTGCCGTCGACGATGTCAGGAGCCGGAGCTGGTACGGGGCGGCCGAACCGGGCGCGCACCGCCTCTTCGGGCGACGGCGCCTCGGGGGGCGTGTCATGGGCTGTGCCGGAGGTTGTGTCGGGGGCGGGCCGTTCTGCGGGAGCCCTATCCTGCCTCCGGACGCGTTTCGGCATCGCGCGGATATCGAGATCGTAGGGGGCCTTCATCTGACTGCCTTTCTCTTTCTGTCTTTCCCCTTGCGCATCCTCTCAGGCGGGCTCGTGCAACATTATCGGCATGGCGTTTTCGCCGGCCTGCATGCGTTCCTGCCCCGTCCGAAGCCCCGGGGCGCTATCGAGATCGCCCGGCGTGACCCCGGCCTTGCGCGACAGCGCCCCGACAGTCTTGCGTCTGTCCCCAGTGCCTACGGCAAGCATCGGCATCGGATCGACGCGATTCCGCTTGGCAGGGTCGTGACGCAGCGCCTCGCGGATGGAGCCGGTCTCGTCCGGCATGCGGCCGACCGGGCCCGCAGGCGGAGGGTAAAGGCCTTGCAGCCCGGGCACGGCAGCATCCGCGAGTTGGTCCGTTCGTCGGTCCGGATGCTGTCCTCGTCTTTGCGGCCGAGATGGGGGATACGTGGCCCGGTTGCATAATCGGGAATGCCGCGCCGCGCTGGCACAACCGATCCGGCCGGGATCGCCCAGCGGCAGGCTTCGCCCTTCGATCATCGCCGCGGCCCCGTCTAGCCCGTCGCCCAGAACCGGGTGCAGAAGTGTGGCCAGATGCTCGGCCAGAGCCTCGGGGTGGCGGGCCGGACTGCCTCGATCCGCGTGGTGGCGGCGGCGTCCTGCATGACCTGTTCGTTACCCCTTTTGGCGGCGGTGCCGTCCGGCCGCGCAGAGGCCAGCTGGGCGAAAGCAGGTGTTTTGATGTGACATATGACGACATTTGGGTCGAAGATGACGGCCCTTGCGAGGCGCAGGTGAGGAGTACCTCAGGCGGCGTGCCGAGGCTCGAAGCCGTGCCGCCACGGCACTGGTCCCGTCGTGGCATCGGCGCGGATGCGGCTCTGGACCGAGGGTCCTGTCGATCCGGTCCATGCCCGGTGGGCGCCTGGTGTCCGGGCGAAGGCCATTCGTCGGTTCCTCGGGCGAAGCACGGGATGCCGATCCCGCCTGTGGCGGTCATGCTGGCGGAGGGGCTGCCCGTTTTGGGGAACGGCGTTCGGTGTCGGGCAGGGGCCGGTGGAACGGAACTCGCCGGGCTGTTGCGTAAAACCTGAGCCGGAACATGACTGTCCCCCGGACCGATCGGCGTTTCCGCGGCAATGGGCCAGTTTTTCCAAACCTTTCGGCGGTCCGGGCGCAGCTGCGGGATGAAAGCTGCCTTGTCGGCAATGCGGGCCGGGGTAAGGGACTGTTTTGACGGTTGCGGAGCCCTTTGGCGCCGGACGACAGGGGTTTCGACATGCTCCGCCCGCCGGTCTATAGAGGGGCACCCGCCAGGGGCGGCGGGCAAGGTGAAAGGTTGGCGATGGCGCGGGTTCTGATCGTTTCCAGCTATGTGGCCTCGGGCCATGTCGGGCTTTCGGCCGCGACCGCGGTGCTGCAGGCGCTTGGCCATGAGGTGACCGCTCTGCCCAGCGTGGTGCTCTCGAACCATCTCGGCTGGCCGCATGCGGCGGGCGGACCGCTGCCCGCGGGTGAACTCTGCGAGATGACGGCGGCGCTGCGGGAGAACGGGTTGCTGGCGGGTCATGACGCGGTGCTGATCGGCTATCTGCCCAGCCCCGAGCATGTCGCTTTCGCTGCCGATCTGGTGGCCGAACTGCGTGCGGCCGGGCCTGCGCCCCGGATCGTCATCGACCCGATCCTCGGTGACGCGCCGGGCGGGCTTTACGTGCCTGTGGCGGTGGCCGAGGCGGTCCGCGCGCGGCTGGTGCCGCTGGCCGACACGATGACGCCCAACCATTTCGAACTGAGCTGGCTTGCCGGGCGCGCATTGTCCGACCTCGAGGCCACGGCCGGGGCGGCGGCGGCGCTGGCGCCGGAGGTGCTGGTCACCTCGCCGCCGCTCGGTCCCGAGACCACCGGCGTTCTGGCGGTGCGGGGCGGGCGGCGGGAGCTGTTCCGAACCCTTCGGCGGGGCTCTGTGCCGCATGGGGTGGGCGACGCCTTCGCGGCGATGATCGCCGCCGGGCTCGCGCCGGGCGAGGCGCTGGGTCGGCTGGACGCCCTGGTCCTGTGCAGCATCGGCGCGCCTTGCCTGGCGATCGCAAGCGCCGCGCCGCGCTGGATCTCTGCCCCCGCGATCGGACCCGAGCCACATCCCTGACCGGGCGGGGCGCTCTCGAATACCGGGGGGCAGGCCTGCCTTGTGTCAGCTCAGCGCTGCACGAAGCCGGACCAGCGTCGTTTCGAGCCCGCCATTGGTATCGATCCGCGGCCAGGAAATCCCTTCGGTGCCATGGACAAGCTGTGTTTCAAGCACGTCCAGCGTGGCATCCGAGGCGCTTTCGCCACGGGTCGCGATCCGCTCGCGCAACCGCTCGGGCGCGGCCTCGAGCCAGATCGTGTCGACCCGAAGCCCGGCAAGCCTGCCTTCGATCTGGGCCCGGTGCGCGGCGGTGTCGAAGACAGCGCCGAGGATGACCGTGGCGCCGCCCTCTGCCAGCGCCCGGCTTCGTGCCGCGATCCGGGCATAGACCTCGTCCGAGACGCCCGGGGCATAGGCCTCCCGCGGCAGATGCTCGGTCGCCTCGACGCCGAACAGCGCCTTGCGGGCGCGGTCGCTTTCCACGATGCGCGCGCCCGGGGCGCGGCCCAGATGCGGGGCGAGCCGTTCGGCGAGCGTTGTCTTGCCGCTGCCCGACAGCCCGCCCAGCACCACCACCCGGCCCGGCGCGGGCGTCAGGAAATCTCGGGCGAGATCGAAATAGACCCGCGCCTGTGTCGCCCGGGCCGGATCGTCGCTGGCGGCGGTGGCGGTGACATGGGCCCGGACCTCGGCCCGGACCGCCATCAGGAAGGGCAGCAGACCATGGGCATCCTCGGCCCCCGCGGCGTCGAAATAGCGGTTGGCCACGCGGTTGGCGATCTCGGGCAGGCCGCGATGCCACAGATCCATCAGCAGGAAGGCGAGGTCATAGGCGACATCGACGGTGGCCAGCGCGTCGTTGAAATCGATCGCGTCGAACAGCTCGGGGCGACCGTCATGGCGGACGATATTGGCCAGATGCAGATCGCCGTGGCACAGCCGGACCAGCCCGCGCGCGCCGCGCCGGTCAAGCTGCCCGCGATCGCGGCGGAAGGTACGGCGAAAGCTCTCGTCGAGCGCCGCGACCTCGGCGGGGGCGAAGACCCGGCTTGTGGCAAAGCCCGCCCGGTTGATGTCGAGGACGGCGTCCATCCGCGCGGCGCCGCCGGGATGGCGGCGGATCGGGGCCCGGGCATGCATCGCGGCCACCGTCCGGGCCAGGCATTCGGCATCGGCCTCTGTCAGGTCTCCGGCCTCGGCCACCCGGTCGAGAATGTCGTCCTGCGAAAAGCGCACCATCTCGACCACGGCATCGACCAGCGGCCCGTCGCCGTCGAAGCCAAGCCCGTCCGCCTGCCGGGTGATCCGCCGCACGCCCAGATAGATGCCGGGCGCGGTCGGCCGGTTCAGCGCGAATTCCTTCTCGCAGGTCCGGAGCCGGATTTCGGGCGTCGAGAAATCGGCATAGGGGAGGCGCACCGCGCGCTTCAGCTTCCAGGCGCGGTCCCCGGTCAGGAAGATGCGCGAGATATGGGTTTCGATCTCGCGCAGCGGGTCCGGCCCGCGTTTCTGCGCGCGCAGGAAGGCCGTGACCTCGGTCTGGTCGTCCAGGATCATGGGGCAGTCTCCTCGGCGCCGAGCCTAGACCCGGCCCCGGGCGGCGAACAGGGGACAGATCCGCCCGGCCCGGCAGCTGCGGTTGTTCTGCTCGGGGTCACGCGGCCCCTTGGCCGGAGCGCGCTTCCTGCTAATTGCTGACGGCAGGGGGCCGCTTCGGGCGCCGTGGACCGCGAGGGGAGGGCCGATGGCCGCCAGCACGCAGAAGAAATACGAGGACCGCATCGCCGAGCACGAGCTCGAGGCGATCGATGCCAAGGCGCCGATCCGGGCGCTGGCGCTGTTCGAGTCGATCCGCCGGGAGGGCGCGCATGAGCTCAACCGCCCGGCCTCGGCCCTGGCGCTGTCGGGGCTGACGGCGGGGCTTGCGATCGGGTTCTCGGTCTTGTCCGAGGCGCTGCTGCGGACCCATCTGCCCGACGCGCCCTGGCGGCCGCTGATCGAGAATATCGGGTATTCGGTGGGTTTCGTGCTGGTCATCCTCGGTCAGCTTCAGCTGTTCACCGAGAATACCATCACCGCGGTCTGCCCGGTTCTGGACGATCCGCGGCCCCGGGTTTTCGCCAGTCTCGCCCGGCTCTGGTCGCTGGTGCTGGCCACCAACCTGATCGGGGCCGCGGCCTTCGGCTGGGTGCTGCATGCCGGGACGGTCTACGAGCCCGAATTGCGGGCCGCGGTGGTTGCGCTGTCCGATCACGCCACGGGCTATGGCTGGTGGGAGACCGCGGTCCGGGGCATCGGCGCGGGCTGGCTGATCGCGGCGCTGGTCTGGGTCAAGCCGAATGCGCGCAATTCCGAACTGCTCCTGATCGTGGTGGTGACCTACCTGATTGCGCTGGCCGATTTCTCGCATGTGATCGCGGGGACGACCGAGGCGGCGGTGATGGTCTATTCCGGCGGGATGAGCGTGTTCGAGGCCCTGGGCGGCTTCGTACTGCCCGCGCTTGTGGGGAATATTCTGGGCGGGACGGTGTTCTTCACGCTGCTGACCTATGCCCAGATCCGCAGCGAATTGGTGGGCGACCCGGAATCCGGCCGGACGCGATACTGACCGCCTTGCCTGCAGCGGCCCGTTCTCTGCACCGGCCCTTGTCTCCGGGCGGATCCGCTCGGTGGATGGTCTGGCGGGGAGGATCCCGGATGGCCGGGGCCGGTCAGGACCCCGGCCCTCGCGCGCGACGCGCCCGCGAGGGCTGGAACTGCCTCGTTCCGGCTGCTAGCTATCGGCGGGCGAACAACAAGGAGACGCCGAAATGGCCGATGGAAGCAGAACCGGCGGCGCGTGCCGCAGTGTCATCATCAACGGGTTCACGAACAGCGTTCTCGACCCCGATGCGCCGATGCTGGGACCGGTCGAGAATGGCGGGACGGTCATCGCCAACACCGCGCCCGGGTGCTGGGGACCGATGATCACGCCCAGCCTGCGCGGCGGCCATGAGGTTACCCGCCCGGTCGCGGTCGAGGGCGCAGAGCCCGGCGATGGCATCGCGATCCGCATCCGCGACGTCACCGTGACCTCGCTGGCGACTGCCTCGGGCCATGACAGCTCGCCCGAAGGGTTCTGCCTCGGCGATCCCTATGTCGCCGCGCGCTGCCCGACCTGCGATGCGCTCTGGCCCGAGACCCATCTCGAGGGCATCGGCCAGGAGGCCGTGCGCTGCAATGTCTGCGGCAATCCGGTGACCCCCTTCTCGATCGTGCATGGCTATACCGTTACCTTCGACGATACCCGCAGCGTCGGCGTCACCCTGCCGAGCGATGCGGCCGAGGCCATTGCCCGTGACGCGCCCCATTACGCGGCCCTGCCCGATGCCAGCCACCAGCATTCGATTCTGGTCTATGCGCCCTCGGACATGCCGGGCGCGCTGGTCCGGATGCGGCCCTTCCTCGGCCAGCTCGGCACCTGCCCCTCGAAGGCGATGCCCGACAGCCACAATGCCGGCGATTTCGGCGCCTTCCTGGTCGGTGCGCCGCATCCCTATGCGCTGACCCCCGAGGAGCTCGCAGAGCACAAGACAGACGGCCATATGGATATCGACGCGGTTCGTCCCGGCGCGATCCTGGTCTGTCCGGTCAAGGTCCAGGGCGGCGGGCTTTACATGGGCGACATGCATGCCGGTCAGGGCGATGGCGAGATCGCGGGCCACACCATGGATGTGGCGGGCAGCGTCACGCTGCAGGTCGAGGTGGTCAAGGACTATCCCATCGATGGCCCGGTCCTGTTCCCGCTGGCCGAGGACCTGCCGCCGATGGCGCGGCCCTTCAGCGATGTCGAGAGGGCGCGGGGCGAGCGGCTGGCGCGGCGCTGGCATGTCAATGCGCTTGAAGAGGTCGCGCCGGTTTCGGTGATCGGCACCGGTGCCAACCTGAACATCGCCATCGAGAACGGGCTGGAGCGCGCGGCGAAGCTTCTCGACCTCTCCGTGGCCGAGATCCGCAACCGTGCCACGATCAACGGCGCCATCGAGATCGGACGGGCGCCGGGGGTGATCCAGGTCACCTTCCTCGCCCCGCTCGACAGGCTCGATGCGGTCGGGCTCGGTGGCTATGCGCGCGAACAATACGGCCTTTGAACCGTAGTTTCCCGGAGCGCGCGGTCTTTCCTCGCGCGCTCCGGGGTCCGGGATCGTTCCGGTCCCGTCCAGGCCGTGTTCGGGCCGCATCCGGCAGCAGTGCCGGGCCCGGAAGCGGCATCAAGGCGGTGCTGATGGCCCGGGCATTGCCGGGATCGTGTCATGTCTGGTGGCCCCCGGCGGATCGGGGGCTCTCCGCCCGAAGCTTGGACCGGCGGTTGCCTCGTCCCGGCGCCCGGTTTCCGATGGAAGGGTGCGGTCTGACACAAAGGCTCGCCCGTGGGTGCGGCCATGACGGTGGGAGGCCGCGATTGCTGTCCCGGCCTGGGCATGTCCATGGCCTTTCCGGCAAAGGTCCTGATTGCCAGCACTTTATCCGGCCGGTCCCGGGCAGATCTCCGGGCGCATCGCGAGAGCCGGTCAGCCTCGGGGACTGAGCTGAAGGAAGCTGCGCGTCAAGCGTGGCGGCTTTGGCGAGCGTGGGTTGCCTTGGGTGAAACGCGGCGGTCAGCGCCTAGGTGGATATCCGTTTCGACTGGGATACAGCTGCGCCTGCAGGGTGCCGGCTGACTGGCGTGGATCAGAGCTGTGGCCGGTGCACTGGCTTGTGGCCGGGCGCCGCCTGCATATGGGGCTTCGGCCGGCCGGAGTTCGGGGCCTAGCGGAAACGGCGGCGATATTCGGACGGCGACAGGCCGACCTCTTTCTTGAACGCCTTGCCGAAATAGTTGGCATCCTGGAAGGACAGGTCGAGAGAGACGTTCGTGATGGGCAGGTCGCTGTCCTGCAACAGCTGCTTGGCACGCTCGATGCGCTGGGCCTTGAGGTAGGAGATGAAGGTCACGTCCATCTCCTTGCGGAACAGGCGGCTGAGATAGCAGGGGCTGATCTGCGCGAAATCGGCCGCATCCTCCAGCGTCACGCCCTTGTGCAGGTTGCGTTCGATATAGTTCAGCACATCCTGGATCCGGTCCGAGGCATGGGCGCCGCCGGATTCGTTGGCCTCGAACAGCACGTCGGTGATCTGACAGAGGATCTCCTGCACCTGGAAATGGCTGTGCAGGTCCAGCCGCTGCGTTTCGAGCGCTTCGACATGACGGGCGAGGGTGGCGGGCAGCGCCAAGCCGCGCCGTTCGACCATCTGCAGCATGATGCGCATGAATTCCATCACGGCGCGGCGGGGCGCGGCCTCGCGCTGGGCGTATATCGTTTCGAGATGACGGCGCACCAGCGCCAGGCATTCGCGATAGGCGCTTTGGTCGACCAGCTCGGCGATACGGTCGGCGACCGGCGGCTCCGGCGCGCGGATCGAGTCCGGCGCGGGCGCGGGGGCGGTCACGGTCCAGGCATCGGCGGCGCGCGCCGCCACCGGCTCATGCTCCGGCAGACACTCGCGCACCGCCTTCAGAAGATCGGCGGTGCGGATCGGCTTGAGCAGGAAATTGTCGGCCTTGAGGTGGATCGCGCTCTGCATGAGTTCGAAATAGTCATAGGCCGTCAGGATCATGACCTTGGTTGCGAGGCCGCGATCGCGCACCGACTGGATGACCTCGAGCCCGGTCGGGCGCGGGATCTTGATGTCGACCAGCATCAGGTCGATATGCTGGCTGTCGATCAGGGCCATTGCCTCGGTGCCGTTGCGGGCCTCGCCCACGATCCGGCAGCCGTCGAGGTTCTTCTCCAGGATGCTGCGCAGGGCGCGGCGCTCCAGCTCCTCGTCTTCGATGATAGCGATATCGAACATGGGGTCCGTTCCTTAGTCCTGTCGCGCCTGGGCCGTGGCTTCGTCGAAGCCGGTCGGCAGCCGCAGCCGCACCAGGGTGCCGCGTCCGTCGCGAAACGGGCTGACGATTTCTAGACCGTGGCCGTCGCCGAAATAGTGCCGGAGGCGGCTGTCAACATTATGAATGCCGATGCTTTTGCGGCCGCGCCGGTCGGCGGTTCCGGCCAGCACTTCGATCCGGCGTTCGGTCGAGATGCCGTCGCCATTGTCGGTGATGTCGACGATCACGTCCTGACCGTCGCGATAGGCGCGGATCTCGACCAGACCGTCTCTTTCGCGCGGCTCGACGGCATAGTTGATGCAGTTCTCGACGATGGGTTGCAGCACCATGAACGGGCAGGACACCTCGCTCAGCTGCTCGGGCAGGTCGATCGAGAAGCTGAAGCGGTCGCCCAGCCGCAGCTGCAGCAGGAACAGGTAGTTCCGGACATGCTCGACCTCGGTGGCGAGCGGCACGAACTGGGTGCCGCTTTTCTTGAGAATGTAGCGCATCATGTCGGCGAAGGCATGCACCGTGCTTTCGGTCTGTTCGGCATCCTCGATCAGCGCGAGCCGGCCGATGGTGTTCAGCACGTTGAACAGGAAATGCGGGTTCACCTGATAGGACAGGGCCTGCAATTCGGCCTCGCGGAGCGAGCGTTCCAGCTCGGCGCGGTGCTTGGATTCCTCCATCAGCCGCAGGTTCTTGGCGTAAAGCTCCTGGGTGACGCTGCTGGAATAGCTCTCCTCGACGATATGCGAGGCGATGTAGAACAGCGAATAGGCGGCCGAGCGCAGCCGCCCGTAGGAAATCTCGCCGATGTCATGGTACAGCGCCATCAGGCGCGGATCTTCGCGCCAGGACGCCTCGACCGGGAAGAGCCCCGAGAAATCGATGAGATCGGGGGCCATCTCGCCGGGCCGCATCTTGACCTGGCCGCAGATCACCGCCCCCAGATATTCGCCCCGCATGATGATCGGCGCGGCGAAGTCGACGAGGCCCGCATGGCATTTGTAGATCGAGGGATCGCCGGTCGAAAGCGCCGTGCGACCGCCCACCGCGTCGCAGTGATAGCAGCGCTCGCGCCATTTCGGATGGTGCCGGATGGTGTCGCAGAACGAGCTGAAGCCGCTTGGCCGGGTGACCGGCTCGCCCTCGGGGTCGACGATCACCATGGCGACGCCCACCGCCGCGCTGAAATTGTCCTGGACCTTCTGCAGCATGTCGATGCTCATCAGGTCGGCAAGGCGCTGGCGGCGGGCGGTTTTGGCCTCGAGGGTCTCGCCGCCGCCGCCACGCGGAGAAGGTGTATTCTTGATGTATGAATTCGGGTGGGCTTCGGGGTTCAGTTGAAAGCCTTCTGCAAGGCGACCGCCCGATCCGTCCGCTCCCATGGGAACCCCTCTGTGTCCCGCCCAAAATGCCCGTAGGCCGCCGTTCTTTCAAAGACCGGCCGACGAAGCTCCAAGGTTTCGATCATTCCCGCTACCGAAAGCGGGAAGACCGACCGGACCGCTTTTTCAAGCTTGTCCGGATCTGCCTCGCAGCCAGAAGGTAAGGTAATCCCTACCATCTCGGGAAGTAACTGACCTATCGCAAATGCGAGCGACACTTCACAACTTTGTGCGATCCGTGCCGCAACGATATTTTTCGCGATATAGCGGCACATATAGGCCGCCGTGCGGTCGACCTTGGTCGAATCCTTGCCCGAGAAGGCGCCGCCGCCATGACGGCCGATGCCGCCATAGGTATCGACCATCAGCTTGCGCCCGGTAAGCCCGGTATCGGCGGCGGGGCCGCCCAGCACGAAGCGCCCGGTCGGGTTGATCAGCACCCGGGTCTCGGCGCGCAGCCAATGGCCCATCACCGGCGCGATCACCTCTCCGATCAGGCCGCGCAGCATGTCCTCGCGGTCGATCTCGGGGTCGTGCTGGGCCGAAAGCACCAGACTGCGCAGCACCGCCGGCCGGCCATCGGCGCCGATCTCGAAGGTGACCTGCGCCTTGCCGTCGGGGCGCAGCCAGGGCAGCCGGCCGGAATGGCGCACCGCCGCCAGCGTTTCGGTCAGCCGGTGGGCATAATGGATCGTGGCGGGCATCAGCGTCGGCGTCTCGTCGCAGGCGAAGCCGTAGAAGATGCCCTGATCGCCCGCGCCGATCTCGGCATCGCGCGACACGCCCTGGGCGATGTCGGGCGACTGTTCGTGCAGGTCGGTCAGGATGAAGCAGCCCTCGGCATCGAAGCCGAGCGCGGGGTCGCTATAGCCGATCCGGCGGAGCACGCCGCGCGCAACGGCCGACACGTCCACATGGGCGGTCGAGGTGATCTCGCCCGCGATATGCAGGGTGTTGCCCGAGGCCAGCACCTCGGCCGCGACGCGCGCCATCGGGTCCTTGGCGACATAGGCATCGAGGATGGCGTCCGAGATCTGGTCGCAGACCTTGTCCGGGTGACCTTCGGTGACCGATTCAGAGCTTATGCAGGTTGTCATGGCCAACGCCTCCTTTCAGTGCAGGGTCGGATGCGGTCGGGGTCAGCCCCCGACCACGCAGGTCAGTCCGAAGGATTCGATGGCCTCGACCAGAGGCGTGACCGTTTCGGGTTTCATGTTCGGGGTGTCGCCCATCGGATAGGAGCGGCCGAGCAGCGAGTACTTGTTCTCGCCATAGGTATGGTAGGGCAGCAGATGGACGGTATCGACGCCCCGCATCAGCTTGGCGAAACGGGCAACCGCCTCGGCGGCCTCGATGCTGTCATTGACGCCCGGCACCACCGGGACCCGCACCACGGTATGGGTCAGCGACGAGATGCACAGCGCGTTTTCCAGGATGATCCGGTTGTCGACACCGGTATTGGCGACATGCGCGTCGGGGTCGATCGACTTCATGTCGAGCAGCACATGGTCGACATGGGGGATCACGTCGCGCACGATCTCGCGCGTGGTGTAGCCCGTCGTCTCCATCGCGGTGTTCCAGCCCTGTTCGTGGCAGGCCATCAGCAGCTGCTTGGCGAATTCGTGCTGGAACAGCGGCTCGCCGCCCGACAGCGTCACGCCGCCGCCCGAACGGCGATAGTGGATCGCATCCTTGCGCAATTCCTGCATGACCTGGGTCACGCTCATCTTCTTGCCGGACATGCTCAGCGCCTGGGTCGGGCAGACCGTCGTGCAGGTGCCGCATTCGACGCATTTCGAGCGGTCGACAAAGCCTGGATTGGTCGGGGCCAGCGCCTGGGTCGGGCAGACCGGCACGCATTGGCCGCATTTGATGCAGCTTGACGAGCGGAAGAAGAGTTCCGGTTCGGGATTCTGGCTTTCGGGGTTCGAGCACCAGCGGCAGCGCAGCGGGCAGCCTTTCAGAAAGACGATGGTGCGGAGCCCGGGCCCGTCATGGATCGAATAGCGTTGAATGTCGAAGACCGTGCCTTCGCAGGAATAGTCGATGTCGGTCATCCCGTGGTTCCTTCCGTATTTCCTGGGACCTGCTCATCGGTGCAGGTCAGAAGGCAGCGGGTTGTGCCGCCGCCTCGATTGCCGCCATCGCCATGCGCACGGCCGAGGTCTCGCCCAGCACCGCCAGGGTGGTGGTGGTCTGCGGGCAGGAGCCGAAAAGCTCGACCGTGTAGACATTGGCCGTCTTTCCGGCCAGGTCGGCGTAATAGAAGAGATCCGGGACGGAGGTCTGGACAAAGCCGATCGCCGAGATCGGATTGGCCTCGATCCACTTGCGCGTATGCGGAGCAATGCGCCTCGTGAGCATATCCATGATATTCTCTTGCGGCGCGTTGATGACCCTCATCATGTGCATTGTCGCGTCTCCCCGGATCTCTTCTTTTCACCTGTTGCCGATGCCCGCGCTCAGCGGACGTTCAGCGCCTCGACCATCACGCATTTGCGTTTGCGCGCGAACGATTTGGGCGAGGTCAGCCCTTCGCCGGTCGGGCCCGCGATGGTGAAGGTCGTGTAGCCTTCGCCGCCGACGGCCAGACCGGCATAGGAGGGGCCGTTCTTGACGAAGATCGTGGTCTGGATGAGCTTGGCCATCTTGGTCAGCTTGCGCACGTTGGTCGAATGCATCATCGCCGTGTGCCGGTTGCCGTTTTCCAGCTCGACCGCCAGATCGATGGCATCGTCGACACTGGGCGCGCGCACCACCGGCAGGACCGGCATCATCAGCTCTTCGCGGACGAAGACATGATCCTTGTCGGCCTCGGTCAGGATGACCTTGACATCGTCGCCCACGGTGATGCCGATCAGGCCCAGAAGATGGGCCGCGCTCTTGCCGACGCAGGAGGTTTTCGGCCCGCCCTTCTCGTTGATGACAACGCCCTCAAGCTGTTTGACGACCGCCGGGTCCTTGATGAGATAGGCCCCGCATTTCTGCATTTCCGAGATCAGGAAGTCGGCGATCTGGTTGACCGCGATCACTTCCTTTTCGGCGATGCAGGGCAGGTTGTTGTCGAAGCTGCAGCCGTTGACGATGTCGCGGGCGGCCTTCTCGATATCGGCGGTCTCGTCGACCACCACCGGCGGGTTGCCCGCGCCCGCGCCGATCGCCTTCTTGCCGGTCGACATCACCGTTTTGACGATGCCCGGGCCGCCGGTCGCGACCAGCATCCGGACCTTGGGATGGGCCATCATCGCGTTGGTGTTGTCGATCGAGGGCGTCTGCACCGTCACCACCAGGTTGGCGGGCGCGCCGAGCGTCGCGAGCTTGCGGTTGATCAGCTTGATCGTCAGCAGCGAGACCTTGGTCGCGCGCGGATGGACGCTGAACACCGCCGAGTTGCCGGCCGCCAGCATGCCGATCGAGTTGCAGATGATCGTCTCGGTCGGGTTGGTGGTGGGGGTGATCGCACCGACCACGCCGAAGGGCGAGTATTCGACCAGCGTCAGCCCGTCATCGCCGCTGACCGCAGCGGTGGTCAGATCCTCGATGCCGGGGGTCTTCTCGCAGGCCAGCCGGTTCTTGATGATCTTGTGGGCGGGGTTGCCCATCCCGGTTTCCTCGGCCGCCATATGCGAGATCCGCTCGAGCGTGCCATTCGACAGGATCACCTCGCGGATGCCGTCGATGAACTGCTTGCGGGCCGCCATGGTGCAGAACAGGTACTGGCGCTGGGCCAGTTCGGCCGCCGCGATGGCCTCGTCCATGGTCGCGAAGACGCCGTCGCCGAGGGTGGTCGCTTCATCATCCGAGATCGCGACGCCTTCGGAGCTGTCCGAATGCGGGCAGACCGAGCAGGGTTTCTTGTCGCCGAGCGCCTGCGAGACCAGATCGTTGACGATGTCGTCGATCGGGTCGCCATTGGGGTCGGATTTCGTCCAGCAGCAGCGTTTCGAGCCGGGCACGTAGGCGGGCTTGGTGTCGGCCGCCGGGGCTTCCGAGCTCGACTCGGCCAGGATCCGGGCCACGAGGTCGGACATGGGCTCGCCGCTTTTCGGCTTGGCCGGCGGAAGGCCGGCCTCGGCCGCCGTGCTGCCATAGCCGCTCAGCACCTGGGCCACGGCGTCGCTGATATCCTTGTCGTTCATCTTTCCGCTCCTTCTTCGGGGCCGAGCCCCTATTCGTTCGAAATTCCGTTCAAGGCCTGACGCGCGATGGCCATGTCCTCGTCGACGGTGCCGCCGCTGATGCCGACCGCGCCGACCACGGTGCCGCCGCGGCGGACCGGCAGCCCGCCGCCGAAGGCCACGACGCGGCCGTCATGGGTGCTTTCGACGCCGAAGAGCATGCCGCCCGGTTGCGCCAGACGGCCAAGCTCGTCGGTGCCCATGCGGAAGGCCGCGGCTGTCCATGCCTTGCCGGGGGCCAGCGCGGCGCTGGCGGGAAGGCTGCCCTCCATCCGGTGGAACAGGATCTGGTCGCCGGTTGCATCGGCCACCGCGATCACCACCGGCACGCCCATCGCCACCGAGGCGGCCTGGGCGCGGGCGGCGATGGCCTCGGCCTCGGCCAGGCTCAGCCCGGCCGCCGGGGCAGGGGCCACCCCGCGCCGTTCCAGCGCGGCCGTCACCAGCCGTTCGATCAGTTGGGTTTCGTCGCGGTTCATCATCGCATCCGCCTCCTCAATGGGTCTCGACGGTGTCGACGATGCCGACGATGGCAGCATCCGAGACCGATTTGCCCAGCGTGCCCGCCATCCGCGCGCCGCTGCCCTTGGCGACGATCACCGTCTCGCCCCAGCCCGCGCCGACCGTGTCGACGGCGATCTCGGTGAAGCCGGTGGGTTCCAGCTGCGGGGTCAGCCGCGCCACGATCAGCAGCTTGGAGCCGGTGAGGCTCGGGTCCTTGCTGGTCGAGACGACGGTCCCGATTACGCGTCCCAGATGCATCGGCCTTCTCCTTACGCTCTCACGACCCGGACGTGCCGGGCCCGCAATTCTTCCGCCGCCAGCGGCGTGATCAGGACATCGGCGTCGAGCTTCAGTTCGGCGCTGTCGAAGGTCTTGGCCTGGCTCCAGCCGAAGACCCGCGACCCGGGCACGGGAGGTGTCGCGGTCCCCCGGCCCGGGCCCGGCCCCCGGTCGCCCGGCCGCGGGGACGCGATGGCATCGCCCAGCTTCGCGGCCCAGGCCAACTCGACTCCATAGCTTTGCAGGCGGAGCAGATGTCCGGTCAGCATCTCGCGATAGGCTTCGTTCCCGGTCAGCCCGCGCGCCTTGCGCTCGCGGCTGGCGGGGCAGAGGCCGTCGCGGGCCGCCACCACGCGGCGGCCGCGTTCGAGCGCGCCGGTCAGGAGCGCCGAGACCTCGTCCTCGGCCATGCCGAGCGACGCGCGGGCGGCCAGCGCCGCGCTGAGCGCGGGCACCACCACAAGGCCGTGACGTGCCAGAACGCCGTCTATGTCGGTCTCGCCGGGGGCCGCCATCGGCGGGATCGCCCGGGCGCCGCCCAGCAGGCGCAGCCGTTCCGGGGTCAGAAGCCCGGCCGCGTCGGGGCTGCGGCGGATCTCGAAGGACCAGCCCGCGGCGTTCAGCGGCGACAGCGACCGGATCGCCGCGTCGAGCCCCAGATCGGTGCCCGAGACCAGCAGCAGCGCCGAGCGCTCGCGGGCCTTCAGGCGGGCCACGATGCGGTCGGACAGCAGGTCCAGCAGGGCCCGGTCGAGCAGGGTATCGAGCACGGCGCGGTCCATCATTTCTCTCCTGTCGCTTGCGGGAACATCGCGATCCCCAGCGGGGTCACCAGGAGCGGCTCGGCCGGTTTCACGATCCGGCGGCCGGTCTGCTTGGCAAAGACCTGTTCGAAGTCGCTGAAGCTGCAGGCGCCGCCGACGATATGGACGCTGTCGAGATCGGGATAGGCCTCGAGGAAGCGGGCGACGATGCTGGCCATCTTGTCGGCCACCGGGCGGATGACGGCGAAGACATCGCGTTCGGCCGCGGGGTCCAGCTTTTCGGCCTCGGCTTCCTCGAAGCTCACGCCGCGCGCCCCGGCCAGGACCAGGGTCATATGGGTGCCGCCGGTCGCCTCGTCGAAGGAGGCAAGGACCTCGCCGCCCTTCAGCACGCTGATGCCGGTGGTGCCGCCGCCGACATCGACCACGGCGCCGTCGGCGATGCCGAGGAAGCGCGCCGCGGCGGCGGGCTCGTCGACGATCTCGGCCAGCTCGAAATCGGCGGCCTCGACGACATTGCCGATGGCCTTGGTGCTGCCCGAATGGATGCCGGGAGGGATCGCGGCGGCGGCCCGGATCAGGGGCTCGCCCAGGCGCTCTTCGAGCGCGGCCTTCATCTCGCGCACGGCGCGGACCGCGCCGATATAGTCGACGACGATACCGTCGCGGACCACGGTCGAGCGATAGGTGGTGCCGGCGACCGGGCGGTTGGCCGCGTCGAGCACGGCCAGCACCAGATTGGCGGTGCCGAGATCGACGCCGATCTTCAGCGGGCCCGGCGCGCGGAGGTCGGCGGGCAGCACGTCGCCCGAGCGGATCAGCTCGGCGAAGTCGCGCAATGTCCTGTCGGTGCTCATCGTTCTGGTCCCGTCCCTGCGTCTGCCCGGTTAATCCCTGAGGATCCGGACCATGTCGTCATTCTTCAGCCCGAAGGCGTTCGCTTCCTCGACATCGATATGCATCTCGGTGGCCGAGGCTTCGGCGGCCCGGATCGCAACGTGATGCATGATCCCGCCGCGCGGTCCGCCGACCAGCACGCTGACCTCGTCGCCATTGGCGAGGCCGAGCAGAGCGGCGGTTTCGGGCAGCATGTGGATGTGGCGCATCGCGACGATCACGCCCGAGCTCTTGCGGACCGAGCCATGCGGGCCGACGATCTCGAGACCGGGCGTGTCTTCCAGCTTGCCCGACATCCGGAGCGGCGGCCGGACGCCAAGCGCGAAGCCGTCGGCGGTCGAGACCTCGACCTGGGTGTCCTTGCGCAAGGGCCCGAGAACCCGGACCTTGCCGATCTCGCCCTTGGGGCCGCGCAGGATCACGGTTTCCTCGGCGGCATACTGGCCGGGCTGCTTCATCGCCTTCTTGCGGGTCAGCATGACGCCGGGGCCGAACAGCGCATCCATGTCCTGGCGCGACAGGTGGATATGCCGGTTCGAGACGCCGACCGGAACCAGCGCGGGGTCGGATCCCGCATTGGTTCCGGCCGTGTCCCGCGCTGCCGCACGCCCTTGCGCCAGCACCTCGGAGACGATCCGATCAATCATGTTTCCAGTTTCCAGCATCGTCCTGTCCTGTTCCTCTCGACCCGCCCCCACGCCGCGTCCCGCTGCGGCGGTTTCGGGGGCCCTGGTCCCGGGCGCATCGGGCGCCCGGCTCCTGGCCGCTTCCGGTTCTTGCCCCGCGCTCTGCGCCGGGGCGGTTCACATCACTTCCCGGAGCGTCCGGGTTTCCTGGCCGGGGTGGACCGGCGGCGGTTTCGCCGCGCCGCATTCGACGTCCCGGCCCCGGCAGCCGTCGTCTCGCCGGAGGCGTCAGCGGCTGTCTCAGAAGGTGCGGCTTCGGCCGTGGCCTCGGAGCCTGTCTCGGCCGGTGTTTCTGTTTCGGTCGGTGTTTCCGTCTGGGGCTGTGTTTCCGGCCCGGTCTCCGGAGCCGTCTCGGCCCCGGCTGCGGGCGCTGCCTCGGTCGGGGTCTCCGCCGGGGTGTTGGGGGTGTCGTCGGACGCCAGTGTCCCAGTGGCGTCCGACGCGGCCGCCGCATCCGTTTCCGCGCGCGTTTCAGCCTCGGCCGTGTCGACCTCCGCCGACGCGGGCTTAGCCGCTTCGACAGGGGACGGTCCGGCTTCGGCCGCGGGCCCGGAAGCTGCAGCCAGGCCGCCATCGGGATCCGGGTCCGGATCCGTCGGCGGCAGCGTGCCCACGGTTGCGGGACTGTCCACCAGCAAGGACACGTCCCGCGCCGGGCGCGCGATAACCTGGGTCGACACGACGCGGTTGACCCGCTCGGCCGCTGCGGCGCCGGCCGCGACCGCGGCCTTGATGGCGCCCACTTCTCCGCGAAGCTTGACGACCGTCATGCCGTCGCCATTGGTCAGCTCGTAGCCCACCAGCTGGACATTTGCCGATTTCACCGCAGCGTCGGCGGCTTCGACGGCAGCAGCCAGGCCGATGGTTTCGATCAATCCAAGGCTTTGCTCGGTCATGACGGTCATCCTCTTTCAGGCTCAGATGTACGGCGTGGTGGTCGACTCGAGCGGAGCCGGGTCCATGGCGCCCAGAAGCTGCTTGCCGACATCGCGAGCAGCATGGATCGCCTGGCGCACCGCGCCGGAATCGCCGCTGAACGTGTAGATGGCCTCGTTCGAGTAGCTGGTCCCGCCATTGCCGGGCGAGGCGTAGCCGATGGTCTCGACCGTGGCTGCCTTGGCCGCGGTATCGGCCATCAGCACCCCGATGGCGGCAGGCGCCCCCACGGTGATGCCGAACGCCTGGCCGACCGGCGCACCGAAGGCCTTGTTCAGGGCATAGCTGGCACGGGCGGTGTACTGGAATTCCAGGTGGCCCGCGTCGTTGCCGTAGACATCGCCGAAGGTCCGGTCCAGTTCGCCAAGCATCACCTCGACCGCCCGACGGGCGTCGGAGACGTCCGCGGCGCCGAAGATGACCAGCGAGCCGTGGCCGCCGCCGCCCTTGGTATCGCGCGGCAGTTCGATCACCAGCACTTCGCTGTTGGTGGCCTTCACCGCCTCATCGGCCGCGAAGATATGGGGACCGGCCCCGGTCCGCGCGCCGACGATGCCGATCGACCGGTATTTCTTGTCGATCTTCATTGCTTCGTGCAGGGACGGATCGACATTGGCGATGACCATGCCGATCGTGTCGCCGATCGCGGTGCCGACGAATTCGGTCAGCTGGCAGGCCTTGGGCGCCTTTGCGGGCGCGGCCTTGGTCTCGGGTTGGGGCTCGGAGGAGGAGGAGCTTTCGCTCCCCCCCATTTTCCGGATCACTTCCCCCATGAGTTGTTCGACAAGATCGTCTTTCATGACCGATCCTCCTAGTCTTCAGTCAGGGGTTACTCGGCGGCCGGGGCGGGATGGGGCAGAATGCGTTCCACCTCGGTATGCGGCCGCGGGATGACGTGGACCGAGGTCACGGTGCCGACCTTGCCGGCCGCCACGGCGCCCGCATCGGTGGCGGCCTTGACCGCGCCGACATCGCCACGCACCATCACGGTGACGAGGCCCGAGCCGATTTTCTCGTAGCCGATCATCGTCACGTTGGCCGATTTGACCATGGCATCCGCCGCCTCGATGGCGCCGACCAGACCTTTGGTTTCGACCATTCCCAGTGCTTCCTGTTGCATCGCTCTCTCCTTGCTCACGATGTTGCGTTGATGAAGTTAGACTTGGGGTCTTCGCGCTTTCTGCTCTGCTGCATTCTCCCTCGTCTCCTAACCGCCGACCTGCGCCAGCAGGTCTTCCAGGTCTGCCTGGGACGGTTGTCGTGGGTTGCTGGTCGTGCAGGCATCGGCCAGCGCAGCCGCCGCGACGACAGAGCGAACGCGACGGTATTCCTCCTTGTCGGCACCGATCTCGGGGATCGTTGCGGGGATGCCGAACAGGGTGTTGAACTCGCGGATCTTGGCGATCAGCGCGGTGACGGCGGCACCCGTATCGGGGGCGTCGAGGCCGATCAGCCGGGCGATCCGGGCATAGGCGGCGGCGGCCCTGGGCTCGACCGCGTTCCACGGGATCACCACCGGCAGCAGCACCGAGTTGGTGCGGCCATGGACCACGTGCAGCTTGCCGCCCAGCGCATGGGCGAGGCTGTGATTGACGCCAAGCCCCGCGGCGGCGAAGGCGAAGCCCGCCAGGCAGGAGGCCTGGTGCATCGCGTCGCGCGCTTCCATGTCATTGCCATCGGCATAGGCGCGGGGCAGGTGGGCGAAGGCGAGGCTCAGCGCCTTGTCGGCGAAAGCGTCGGTGAAGTGGTTCGCGCCCCTTGCCACCACGGCCTCGAGCGCGTGGGTGATGACGTCCATGCCGGTATCGGCGGTCACCTTGGGGGGGGCCGTGCGCACGAATTCGGGGTCGAGCAGCGCCACGTCGGGCACCAGCTCTTCCGAGATCAGCGGGAATTTGCGTCCGTTGGCCGGATCCGAGATCACGGCGAAGGTCGTCACTTCGGACCCGGTGCCGCTGGTCGTCGGGATCGCGACGAAGGGGATGTAGCGGTCGGGATGCATCTCGCGGACGATGGCGAGGATGGCTTTCGCGCCGTCGATCGGCGAGCCGCCGCCAAGCGCGATGATGACTTCGGGGCCGAAGCCGCCCAGATGGCGGGCGCCGGCGGAAACGGCGTCGATGGGGGTGTCCGGGACAACCTCGTCAAAGACCCGGATCTGGCAGTCGGGCAATGCCTTGCGGACCCGGTCGAGGGCGCCTGACTGGGCCAGGAAGGCGTCGGTCACGATCCCCACCTTCTGGCCGCGATAGGCGTGCAGGCGGTCCAGCAGGCCGGGGCCGAAGACGATCTCGGTCCTGGTTTGGAAACTCGTGTAGCGGGTCATTCGGGTCACCTGTTCTTCGCGGGTCGTCGGGTCGGACAGTCTTTCGTGGGCGGCGGACACGGGCGACGGGGGTCAGGGGAGGAGCCGCCCGTGTCTCTGCCCGGTCGGCCCCCGCTTGCTGCATTGCGGGGACCGGCCTTTCTTGTCGGATCAGAACGTCTGTTCGGTCCGGCTGATGATGTCGTCCTGCACCTCTTTCGCGAGGACGACGAACTGGGCGCTGTACCCGGCCACGCGGACCACGAGGTCGTTATGGGCTTCGGGGTGTTTCTGTGCGTCCAGCAGGGTTTCGCGATCGATCACGTTGAACTGCACATGCATGCCCTTGTGATCGAAGTACGACCGCACCAGCGAGGCGAAGTTCTGCAGGCCCTGGTCACCGGCCAGCGCCGAAGGCAGGAACTTCTGGTTGTAGAGGGTGCCGTTCGAAGCGATGAAGTGGTCCAGCTTGGCCACCGAGTTGGCAGCGGCGGTCGGGCCCTTCGCGTCCTTGCCTTGCCGCGGCGACACACCGTCCGAAAGCGGCTGCTTGGCGAGACGGCCGTCGGGCAGCGCACCCACGTCCTTGCCGAAGAGCACGTTCGCGGACACCGGGTAGATCCCGGCCTGGAACTGGCCGCCACGCGGGTTGGTGTATTTCTCCACCTCGAGGCAGTAGATCCGGGCGCATTTCCGGGCGATCAGGTCGACATCGTCAATGTCGTTGCCGAAGCATTCGGCCGAGTCCATCAGGCGCCGGATGTTTTCGTACTTGGACGAGTCCGATGTCGGAGCGCTGTTGGTGGCAAGGGTCCGGTAGACCTCGTCCTTCAGCGTGGCCACATCGACCGAGCTGTTGGTGGAGAGAACCTTGCGCACCGCGGCGTAGACTTCTTCCTCGGACGGCCCCTTGCTGTTGTCCGCCGGAGCGGACGAGCCGAGCGCGACACCGAAGTTCGCGTCCATGGCTTCCTTGAGGTCGGCCATCGACACTTTCTTCTCGTCGAAGACGAATTTCTCCATCGCGTAGACCGAGTCGCCGCTATCCGCGACGCCGAAGGCCTGCGGGCCGGTGAAGTTGTAGATCGCGCCGCCTTCCTGGACCGACTTGCCGCGGCCGAGGCAGTCATCGACCATGGCCGAGAGGAAGGGCAGGGGCGCCCGTTCGGCATGGGCGATGTCGACGCAGTTGTCGGCTTCGGCGAGGTGTTTGACGAAGAAGGCCATCTGCGCCTTGAACGCCGCGTAGAAGTCGTCGAGCGATTTCCACTCGGTCATCTCGCCGGTTTTCGGACCCAGCTGCGTGTCGCCCACGCGGCCGTTGTTCATGGTGATTTCCAGAACCTTGGCCACGTTGAAGAACGCCGCGTCGTGCCAGCCTTCGGTGCGGTGGATCGATTGCGGTTCGACGCAGCCGACAAGACCGTAGTCGCGGGCATGGGCCAGCGAGACACCGCGGTTCTGCAGCGCCGGGATGATCACCTCGTCGTTGTAGACGGCCGGAACCCCAAGCCCGAGACGCACGACTTCGGCCGCACGGAACAGGAACTCGTCAGGGGTGCCCTGCCAGACGCGGATCGAGAAGGACGGCTGCGGCAGCTTCACATGCGCGGTGGCTTCCATGCACATGTAGGACATCTCGTTGGTGGCATCGAGACCGTCTTCGGTCTGACCACCCACGCAGAGGTTCTGGAACACGGCGTAACCGGCAAAGGCTTGGGCCGAGATTTCGTCGCGGGTCTTGTTGACGTCGTTCAGCTTGATCCAGACGCAGTCGACCAGTTCCTGGGCGAACTCCTTGCTGATCGACTTGTCGGCCAGGAAGTAGGGGTTCATGTACTGGTCGAACCGGCCGGGCGAGATCGAGTGGCCCGAGGATTCGATCTGCAGCATGCACTGGATGAACCACATCGTCTGGCAGGCTTCCCAGAACGTCGAGGCCGGGTTTTCAGGCACGCGGCGGCAGTTCTTGGCGATCTGTTCCAGTTCCGCCTTGCGGGCCGGGTTCGATTCCTGCGCCGCCAGTTCCTCGGCCTTCGCGGCATAGCGATGGGCGAAGTTGATCGCGGCGTTGTAGGCGATCACGGTCGCGTTGTAGAACTGTTTCTTCTTGATGAAGTCCGGGTCTTTCTCGTCCAGGCATTCGATCGACTTGATCGCCTGCTCGATGACGCCGCGGAAGCCGATCTTGAGGATCTTGCCATAGTCCGCGCAGACGTGGCCGACGCCGCCGAAGTAGTAGTTGCCGACGGTGAAGACGCCATTGTTCATGCAGTCATGGGTCTTCTTCGACATGTACGAGGCCGCAAGCGCCTGGGTGGTCTTGCCCGGCCAGTACTTGAAGGCCTCATGCAGCTCGGCTGCGGTTTCCTTCGGGATCTCGAAGGGGTCGGCCATCCGGGTGGCCATCGTGTCGAATTCGGCTTCCACCCATTCGAACGAGAATTCGGGGCAGATTTCGGTCGAGCGCGGGTTCTTGGTGACGGCGCCGACGATCAACTCGTCTTCGCGGATGGTGACCGGAAGCTCGTTGAAGATCTTCTCGACGACCTTTGCGCGCCGCAGGATCGCCGGCAGCCCTTCGGTCGCCTTGTAGGCTTCGGTCGCAAGAACAGCGCGCTCGGACTCGACATAAGGCTTCGCGTCGATGATCTGCTTCTTCAGCCGCAATACGCGGTCCGTCGGTTTCGTAAAGCCCTTCTCAATCATGGTATCCTCCAGGCTGTTATGCCCCGCCGAGCCCTCGCGGCCCGCCGGCGCCGATAGGTTCGTTCAGTTCACGGCATCGGGGGCGATGCGGCGCAGGAAGGCGCGCAGGAGCCCCGGGTGACCGGGCCAGGCCGGCGATGTCGCGAGATTTCCGTCGATTACGGTGTCTTCCGGCGCGACGGCGACATAGGTGCCACCGACGGCGCGGATCTCGGGGGCGACGGCCGGGTAGGCCGTCAGGTTGCGGCCGGCGAGCACGCCCGCGGCTGCAAGGATCTGCGGCCCGTGGCAGATCGCGGCGACGGGCCGGTCGTCATTCATGAAGGTGCGGACCAGGCCCAGCACCTCGTCGTCGAGCCGCAGATATTCGCAGGCGCGGCCGCCGGCGAGATAGAGCCCGTGATAGCTGTCGGGTTCGATCAGTCCGAAGGCGGCGGTCAGGCGAAACAGGTGACCGGGCTTTTCGCTATAGGTCTGGTCGCCCTCGAAATCGTGGATCGCGGTCCGGATGGTGTCGCCCTTGCATTTGCCGGGGCAGACCGCGTCGACCGCGATGCCGACCATGTCCAGCGCCTGGAGGGGAACCATCACTTCATAATCTTCGGAATAGTCACCGACGATCATGAGGACTTTGTATTTCGAGGAACCGAACATTCCATTTCCTTCGCGATGGGCCGCGTCGTTGAATGGAGAATAGGTGTTTGCCGGGTCTCGGAGCAACGCGAAGGGTTTGACAATGACGGGTAATTGCTTGCCGGAGGGCGGCAAAACGGGCGCAATGGCCTTGAAAACAAGGAGATTGACGTTGGGGGAAGCCGAGCGGCGAAAATCGGGTCGATGACAATAAAATACCCGGGCGGGTAAAATCTTGTCATGGGAAGGTCAAGATAACCCTGCAAGGGCCGCGCGAAGCTGTGTCGCCTGCTGTGCCCGCGGTTCGGCGTGGGAATCGCTGTAGGAGCACAACCTATTGAAATAAAATATTAAATTTTGGAATTTGGCGTGCCGGTCAAGCCTTTTCTGCATCCCTGAGAGGGCGCGTTCCTGGTCTTTCCCGTTTCTGGCAAGAAATCACCTGCAGAGGCCAAGTTCCCCGCGTTGACCGTTTTCAGAAATTCGCACACCATTATTTACGACGACGCGCCCAAATTCGGGTTTCGTTTCGATATTCCGATATCGGGGGATGTAGGTTTTCCATCCGGGCAGGCGATCTGTTTTCCGGTCTGGGTGATTTACATTTTCGAAATCCGGCGGCGGTTGCGGAGCGAATGGAAACCGAAAGAAACGACACGAGGTCTTGAAAGCGGAATCGAAGTGAGCGCGCAAATCCAGTTTCTGGATTTCGGGCAAACGATGTCGGTTGCGTTGCAAGGAGGAACAAATGACTGCACTCGGTTTACTGGTCGCCTTCGGGGGCGGCATTTTCGGGGCGGCGATCGGCGCATTGCCGGCCTTCGCCTTCGTGGGCATCCTGACGATCGCGGGCGTCGCGATCCAGCTGGCGGTCGCGCCCGCGGCCACCGACTTTTTCGGGATCCCCTTCGGCGTTTTCGGTCCGCATGTGGGCGGGTTCGCCTCGGGCGTTGCCGCCGCGGCCTATGCGGCCTCGAAGGGCAAGCTTGACAGCGGCCGCAACATCGTGACCGCGGGGATGGGGCTGAACAGTCCCGACGTGCTGCTGGTCGGCGGCATCTTCGGGATCGTCGGCTACGTGATCTGCTGGGGTGTCGCGATGGTGCCCGATGTGGGCCCGGGCCTGCCCTGGACCGACTATCCCGGCATGAGCGTCGTGATCTCGGCCTTCATCGTGCGCTTCATCTGGGGCACCTGCGGGCTGTGCGGCAAGGCGCCTGAAGGCGAGCGCTTCTTCCATCCGACCGATGCCACCAAATGGCTGGTCTTCCAGAGCAGCTTTGGCCAGATCGCCATGATCGGTGTCGGCGTCGGGCTTCTGGGCGGCTGGCTGGGCATCACCTACGGCATGCCCGGTGCGCTTCTGGCCTTCGGCATCGCGGCGGCGAGCCTGCTGTTCCTGACCGTCGGCGTGCTGACCCCCGTCACCCACCACATCGCGTTGCCGGCCGCCATCGTCGGCGTGGCCTCGGGCAGCATCATCTGGGCCGGTATCGCGGGTCTCGTCTGCGCCTTCGTCGGCGAGTTCTTCGCCCGCATCTTCCTTGATCGCGGCGACACCCATATCGACCCGCCGGCCTGCACCATCGCGGCCATGACGCTGGTCTTCAACGTCCTGACCTCCATCGGTTTCTGGGCTCTCCTCCCAATGCCGGTGTGATCCGGGGGCAGACCGACACCCTGCACCCCGAACGGGCGGCACGACACCCCTCCTCCCAAACTCCCCCCTGTCGTGCCGCCCGTCCTTGCTGTTTCAAAGAAAGGACGATCTCATGATCCTGACCATCAACTGCGGCAGTTCCAGCCTGAAGTATCAGCTTTACACGACCGATCTGTCCGAAGTCGTGGCGAAGGGTCTGATTGCCAGGATCGGAGAGACCGGTTCCTATTCGGATCACAAGGCCGGATGCCGCGGCGAGAAGGTCGCGCTTCCGGTTCCTGACCACAAGACTGCGCTGGAGCTGATGCTGGCCAGCCTCATGCATGCCGATTACGGCGTGATCGACGGCCCCGCGGCGATCTCGGCGATCGGCCACCGCGCGGTTCATGGCGGAGATGTCTTCGTCGATTCGGTGGTCGTCGATGACGAGGTCATGGCCCAGCTTCGCGCCTGCATCGGCTTTGCGCCGCTGCACAACCCCTGCAACATCGCCGGCATCGACGCCGCGAAACGGCTGTTCCCGGGCGTGCCGAATGTCGTGGTGTTCGATACCGCGTTTCACCAGACCGTTCCGCCCGAAGCGCATGTCTATGCGCTGCCCTATGAGCTCTATTCCAAGCATGGTGTGCGGAAATACGGCTTTCACGGCACCTCCTGCCGCTATGTCAGCCAGGCCGCAGCCGATCTGCTGAACTGGCCGATCGGGGACATGAAGATGGTGATCTGCCATCTCGGCAACGGGGTCACGCTGACCGCAGTCGATGGCGGCAAGTCGGTCGATACCTCGATCGGGTTCGGCACTGTCGGCGGGGTTCCCATGGGCACCCGGTCGGGGGATTTCGACCCCACGATCATCTTCCACCTGGTCAACCAGCTCGGCATGGATCTGAAGGATGTCGAGAAGCTCTGCTATCACAAGAGCGGTCTGCTGGGCGTCTCGGGCGTCAGCAACGACATGCGCGAAGTGACCATGCGGGCAGAGCATGGCGACGAACGCTGCGCGCTGGCGGTCGAGATCTTCGTCTATCAGATCAAGAAGACCATCGGCGCCTATGCCGCCGCGATGAACGGGCTCGATGCCCTGGTCTTCACCGCGGGCATTGGCGAGAACAGTGCCGAGATCCGGTCGCGGGTCTGCGCCGGGCTGGGGGTTCTCGGGGTCCGGATCGACGAGGCGTCGAACGAGGTGGCGCGCGACGGCTATCCGAATATCAGCGCCCCCGACGCCTCGGTCGCGACCCTGGTCGTACCGACCGACGAGGAGCGGATGATCGCGATGGACACGCTGCGTCTGACGCCCGAGCACCTCCTGACCACTCCGCGTGGCGTCTCTTCGCGCGGATACGAACAGGCGCGGCCGATCTAGGCCGTCCCTGCCGTCGTCCGGCGGCCTGTCGGGGAGCAGCGGGAGAAGCCTCTTCCGCGGGCCCGGCAGGTCGTCGGCGGCTTTGGTGGCCGTGCCTTCGGCCGCCTTTTTCCTGTCCTGATCGCGGGCGATGTGGATCGAGGATGGTGACGGCCGTCCCGGCGGGCGCGAAACGCGCGATCAGGCGCCGCGCTGGCAGACCGAAGCGCCGGTTGGCGGCCCGCACCGACGAGCGCTGACATTCCGGCCGAGATCACGATGGTGAAGATCCTCCCCGAAGATCCCTGGAAGATCGCGCGGTCGACCCCGAAGGTGACGAGGATGATGGCGGCGGTGACCCCGGTCTGGATCGGGACTCCACCGGTTCGAAACCGTCGCATGACGACATGGCTGAGCGGTCGGTCGCGCATGCGGGGCTCTGCCGATGGAGGAGGGGCGGCCGCCTTGCGCGGCGGCCGGTGCGTCCTTCGGGCGGGGCTCAGGCGCCCTGCACCTCGATCCGTCTGACCCGCGACTGCGCCTCGGCCGTCTGCGGCAGGCGGATCGTCAGCACCCCGTTCCGGAACGAGGCCTCGGCCTTGCTGCCATCGACGCCGGGCGGCAGCGGCAGGCTGCGGTAGATCGCGCCATAGCTGCGTTCGGACAGATAATAGCCGGTCTTCTCTTCCTGGCGCTCGACCCTCTTCTCACCCTTGATGGTGAGGGTGTCGTCGGTGACGGAGACCTCTATGTCCTTCATCTCCATGCCCGGCAGCTCGATCGACACCTCGATGGCATTGGCGGTTTCGACGACATCGGATTTCGCATCGCTCCCCAGCGGCCAGTCGAGCGCGCCGAGGCGGTTCCAGAACCCCTCGAAGACGCGGTTCATGTCGTGTTGCAACGTGGCGATCGGGTTGTCCTCGCCGGTTCGGGTCTTGGGCTCGGGGCTGTGCTCTTTCCGCGCCCAGGGGATGAGATCCCTGATCTGCATGATATGTCCTCCTTTCCATGCGCGATCCGCTCAGGCGGACCTGACGGCGATCTTCTTCGGTTGTGCGGCTTCGGCGCGCGGCAGCGTCACGCGCAGCAGCCCGTCCTTCATCTCGGCCGCGATCCGGTCGGGGTCGATATCCTCCGACAGGGTGAAGGCGCGTTCGTAATCGCCCTCGCCATATTCGGCATGAACCAGCTGCAGCCGCCCGGGCCGGGCGGTTCCGGCGTGGCCGCTGATCGTCAGCACCCGGTTTTCCAGCGCGATCTCGACATCGGGCGCGGCGACGCCCGGCATTTCCAGCAGCAGCGTCACCGTGCCGTCGCGTTCGACGATATCGGCCAGCGGACGGTAGATGCGGCCGCCACGGGCGGTTTCCGGCGCGTCGGCGGGGCGTTTGTCGGGGGCAGTCATCTCGGTGGTCATTCTCGATCCTCCTCTCACGCGGCCTTGATCTCGATCCGGCGCGGCTTGTCTTCCTCGGGGCGCGCCACGACCACCCGGAGCACGCCATTGATGAAGCGCGCCTCGACCTGGTCGTCGCGGGCAGGGAAGGGCAGGCGGATCGCCCGGCTGAAGCGGCCATAGGCGCGGTCGCGCCGGTGCCAGATGGCGGTGTCGCCGAGATCCGGCGCGCGGCGCTCGCCCGACAGCGTCAGGACATTGTCCTTGATCGTGATGTCGATGTCGGACGGGGCGATGCCCGGCAGTTCGGCGGTGATCGCCACGGCCTCGTCATTCTGCCAGACATTGATCGCCGGAAAGGCGGCTGTCCCGGCCCCGAGCCTTGGGCCGAGGGCGCTGTCGAGATCGCGGCCCATCTGGCGCATCAGCGCGAAGGGATCCGCAGCGAATGTGGATGGATAGAGCATGACACGTCTCCTTGCTTGCGTCGGTCGCAATACCGGGGCGCTCTGGCGCACCGGCGGAGACGCCCCTGGGGGCGAACATGCTTCAGGTCCCGCCGCGGGGCGGCGGTTGATGTCCTGACGACCCCGGCGGTTTTCCCTGCGGACAAACCCCGGCGGTCCGCTCGTCGAGCCGGACCTGTCGCGTGTTCCCGAAAACCCCGAACGGGCGTTTCCTAAACTGATAAAGGGAGGCCCGGCCGCGCCTTCAAGATCTTCGAAAACGAAAAATCATCCCCATTTTAGAGGAGAGGGCCGAGCAGGCGGCAAGGGCTTGCCGGTCGCTTGCAGAGGCGCAAGGAAGGGGGCTTGCCTTACCCGACTAATTTTGTCAGATTAGGCGCAAGCTCATGCCAGAGGCGGTTTGCGCCCAGCCGAGACCGGAACATCAGGCTTTCGGGGAGGCCTGCGGGCAGCTGGCCGCCGCGGTCGGTGCGCCTGCCGCCTCCCCGGAAACGAAACTGGAGGATCTGCCCATGATGTCATCCGAAGGCGCTGCCGTTTGCCGCTCGGGTCGCCACCCCGGCCCTCGCATCGCCCTGCAACCGGCCGTGGCCGGGGCATGGGGGCCGCGCAATCCGGTTCCTTCCGGCAAGCTCTGCCGTCTGGCGGAGCGCGCGGCATGAGCGGGTCCGGCTGCGAGCGCCGCCTCGGGCCGCTGGACCGGCCGCTGGCCGAGGCGGGCTACGATCCTTCCGAACATGGCGTGCTGACCGTTGCCCGCTACTATTTCCAGAGTTTCGCCTTTCCGAACAGCCAGGCCTGGATCAACGCCTTCGCAAAGGCCGAGTCGCTGTTCCCGCCGGGTATGGCCCGGGCGGGCGCCTCCGAGATCGCGGTGGCGGTGCTGGCGGCGGTGCAGCAGATGCGCGCCGCGCGGGGCTCGGGCTTCCGCTTCTCGAACCCCGACTGCCCGGGCTGTGCCCGGATCCTCAGTCCGCATGAGCGCCAGTTCATGGAAGTGCTGGTGGCATTGCGCCGGGGCCGGCGCAGCCGGGCCCATACCGCGGCGATGCTGATCTGCGAGGGGAATGCCTCCGAGACCTTTCTCGTGGCGATGTCCGACCTGGCGGCTCTGACCGGTGCCCTGTCTCCCGGGCAGGTGCACCCTGTCGGGGCGCAATGTGATCGGGGACCGGCGGTTTCCTGATGCATCCCCCCTGCCGACGCGCCGCGGCGTGCCGGCCATCGCGCGCGCCCCGCAGTGCATCGGGGTCGGCAGGGGGGCAATTTCCTCCGCGGCGGTCAGGACGGCCGGGCCCTTGTCGGGGCCCGGCCGTGTCAGTGCAGTACGGGGCTGCTGACGTGGGCATTGGCGGGATGCGCCCGCACCAGCCCCAACAGCGCAAATCCCAGCTCTTCCGCGATCGCGACCGCCTGCGAGGCGGCATGCGGTCCCAATAGCGCCAGCGCGAACAGGAACGCGTCCTCGCGCTCGCCGCCAAGGGCCGCGGCCACCATCTGGGCGAAGGCATTCTCGTCGCCGCCGACCTCGCGATGTGCAGGGCGGTGGCTGGCCATCGGGCGCCGCCCGCCGCCCCGGACAAGATCCGTCAGCGCATCGAGCAGCTCTTCCTGCGCTTCGGCGCGCGGGCCGAGGATCTGCCCGAAATTGCGACGCATGCGGGCCCGGGTCATCGGGCCGTCGGACCAGCCGCGGAGGCAGCGGATCGCGGCACGCTCGAGCGGCGGCAGCTCGTCGAGCGTGGCGACGGGGGCGGCCCCCCGTGAACCGCGATCCGGGGTCATTTCGTCAGGATCAGCTTGCCCGCGCGGGTGATGCGCAGGGTGTAGGCGACGCCGTCCAGAAGGATCTGGGTCGTGACCTCGCCATCGGTCAGGGCGCGTGCGTCGTGAACCGGAGTGGCGCCGGTGCGGAAGCTGTACTCGACGCGGCTCATGGGCGGCCTCGCGGGGTCTTCGGCGTTGCGGGGGGCATCATGTCATGTCTCCTTCTTGCGGACGCTCCGGCGGGTGGAGCCCTTGGGTGATAAGGTGCCGCGGCTATTCCGCGGCGGTGGTGGCGCTTGCGCGCTCGTCGGCAAGGATGGCGGCAAGTCCCTCGCGATAGGTGGGATAGCGCAGCGCGAAACCGGGCAGGGCCTTCAGCCGGTCGTTGCGGATGCGCCGGTTCTCGGCCCAGAACGCGGCCGCGCCGGGCGGCAGCCCGGCCGCGTCAAAGGGCACCCTCGGCGCAGGCGGACGGCCCAGCAACCGCGCGGCATGATCCAGAAGCGCATGCGCGGGGGCGGGCAGGTCGTCGGTGAGGTTCAGGCGGCGCAGGCCCGCAGGGGCGGACATGGCAGCCAGGATCGCGCCGGCCGCATCTTCGACATGGATACGGTTGAACACCTGGCCGTGGCGCAGGACGGCTTGGATGCCGGGGCTCCGCATCCGGTCCAGCGCGTTGCGGCGCCCGGGGCCGTAGAGACCGGACAGGCGCAGGATGTCGAGTGCGGCTCCCCGCTCGGCGGCCAGTGCGGCCCAGTCGCGTTCGGCGATCAGCCGGGCGCGGGCATCGGCGGTTTGCGGGGCCGGGCTGCGGGTCTCGTCGATCCAGGCGCCGCCGCAATCGCCATAGACCCCGGTCGAGGACAGATAGCCGATCCAGCCCAGTCCGGAGGGCAGCGCCCCGGCGGCGGTCAGCGCGGCAAGCGCCGGGCAGCCCCCCTCGCCGGGCGGGATCGAGATCAGAAGATCGGTGACGCCCTCCAGCATCTCGGCCAGCGCCGCCCGGCGTCCGCTGGCGGCCGTGTCGAAAAGATGCATGCCGATGCCCTGCTCGACCAGCTCGGCCGCGCGCAGCGGGTCGCGGGTGGTGGCCGAGACCCGGGCGCCCGCGGCCTGCGCGCGCAGCGCCACGAGGCCCGCGCAGAAACCCGCCCCGAACACGAAGAGATGACGCTCCGCAAGCGGGCGTGCGGTCGGGGTCGGCCCGGTGCTGGACGGAATGACGGTGAGCTCTGCGGTCATCTTGCATTCTCCTTCGCGCTGGTGTCCTCGCGGACCGCTTGATCGGTCCAGGCGATGATCCTGGCGGTCATCGCCACCTGCCAGAACCGCCCGGCCAGCGTCAGCGGCAACGCCCCGGCCTCGACGGTCATCAACCCCGCCTCCTGCCACTGCGCCAGAAGCGGCGCGGCCAGATCCTCGAAGCGGCGCGCGTGGCCGCAATCCGCGAGCGCCCGGTCGACGGGGCCGGGGTCGAGCCGTCCGCGTTCCATCCCGGCCTTTATCGCGTTATGCACCGCTGCCAGGGCGGAGGGGCGCATCAGCCCCGCCAGCAGCGCGCTGCCGCCCTGCCGGGTCGCCTCGGCATAGGCATCGAGATCGGGCTGCAACCTGTAGCCATGGCCGTGCAGATTGCCGCCCGCGCCCGCGCCGAAGGCAAGGCAGGCGGCGCCGGACTTGACATCGGCATTGTAAAGATTGCGTTCGCGCAGGCCGCGCCGCCAATGGGTGGTCGAGATCGGTTCCCATCCGGCCCGGTCCATCTCCTCGCAGCCATCGGCGTAATAATGGCCAAGGCTGTGGGGCGCGGCCGGAAGCAGCTTGCCCTTCTCCTGCGCCAGCAGGAGCGGCGTGCCGGGGATCGTCTTCAGCGCATAGAGATCGAGCCCGTCGAGCCCCAGCGCCGCGGCCGTCCGCAGGTCCTCGCGGAAGGTGGCGCGGTCCTGGCCCGGAAGGCCGTAGATCAGGTCGATCACCACCGCCCCGCAATCGGCCGCGATGAGACCTTCCAGAAAGCGCAGCGTTTCGCTTCGGGTCGATTTGCGGCCGAGGCGGCGGCGCACGCGGTCGTCGAAGCTCTGGACACCCAGCGAGACGCGGTTGACCCCGGCGTCGAAGGCCGCGCGCGCCTTCTCGAGCCCGAAGCTGACGATCCGGCCCTCCAGCGTGATCTCGCAATCGGGGCTCAGCGGCAGGGTCTCGCGCAGGCCGCCGACCAGCCGGGCGAGATCGCGAGCCGACAGGGCAGAGGGGGTGCCGCCGCCAAGATAGAGGGCACGGATCGGGTGGCCCTGCTGCACCGCCATTGCCGCGCCGGCCTGCATCTGCGCCAGCACCGCGTCGACATAGGGCGCGCCCGCCTCACGGCGCCACGGGTTCTGATAGAAGCCGCAGAACAGGCAGTGGTTCTCGCAGAAGGGCACATGGACATAGGCCACCGTGGGGCCCTGGCGCGGCGTCTCGCAGAGCCGGTCCCAAAGCGCGGGCACATCCTCGGCCGGTACCGCGCTGACGTGACCATGGGCATGCGCCCGTATCCCGCCCGAGAAGGCGCCCGCAAGCGGGTCGTCCGAGATGCGGGCGAAGAACGGATCAGAGCGGCTTTCGTCGGACGGTGTCACGTTTTGCACAGTCATCCATGTCCTCCGGAAAGCGGGCAGGGGCCGGGCAAAGAGCTGGGTCCTGTCGTGACGCGTAGCGGTATTTGTGGCGGGGCCGAAATGGCGCCCTTTAACCCGACTCTTTTTATCAGGTTAGAGCGGCGAGGGAAAGAGCCTTGCCTCCGTTCCGCGCGGCGACAGGCGGTCGGCCGCAGGCCCCGGGTGCCGGAGGAGGAAAAGGCGGTGGCGGCGGCCGGTCCAATTCTGACTGAAAAAGTCACGGATTGATGTCTGACAATATCTATCAACCATTTGATTTCTAACAGAAATTTATTGCGCTCTGCGGGTGGAGGTGTTATGATGAGTACATGGCGCCGCGGCTGGGTGGCGCCTCTGAAACAACAAGGAGACATCCGATGTCCGCCCAAGCTTGCAGCAGCTGCACCTTCTTCCAGGATCATGCCCTCAACAGCGGCAAGAGCGCCGAAGCCGCCGGGCTGTGCCGGTACAATCCGCCGGTTACGCAACCCGAAGCCGATTCCCGCGGCCTGTGGCCGGTGGTGAAGACCGACGACTGGTGCGGTCACTTCGAACAAGAAAACGCCTGATCGGTCTGCGCCAGCCAGGTCCCTTCGCCGCCAGCCGCTAGTCGAGCCAGCGATGCGGATCCCCAGCCAGCCATGACGTGACAGATCTTGCGAAACGGGGCGGTGCAATGCATCGCCCCGTGGGCTTTTCCGGCTCTGCCCGGTTCTGTTCGGGGCGCGCGGTTGCCCGGGCCGGACGGTCTTCCCCGCCCGGCGCCGTCTTACGCGCCGATGAGGGCTTCGAAGGCCGCGATTTCAAGCCCCGGGCTGACCAGAAAGCCCTGACCGAATTCGCAGCCGTTTTCGGCCAGCCAGGCCAGTTGTTCCTCGGTCTCGATCCCCTCTGCCACGGTCGAGAGCTGCAGGCTCTCGGCCAGGGCCAGCATCGCCCGCACGATACGCTCCGAAGCCCCATCGCCGTCGCCGTCCCCGGTATCGAGATGGGCGATGAAGCTGCGGTCGATCTTCAGCTCGCTCGGGCGCAGTTTCTGCAGATAGGCGAGCGACGAATAGCCGGTGCCGAAATCGTCGATCGAGATCCGCACCCCGGCATCGGCCAGGTTCCGGGTCGCCTCGCCGGTGCAGTTCATCAGCCGGGTCTCGGTGATCTCTAGCAACAGCAATTCGGGCGGGATCTCGTGATAGTCGAGCAGCGCCAGAACCGAGGGCACGAGCTCGGTGCCTTGCAGCGAGCGTGCCGAGATGTTCACCGAGACCGGCACCTGCAGCCCGCGCCGCACCCAGTCGCCCTGCTGCCGGGCGAACAGCTTGAGCACCCGCAGGTCGAGCGCGTTGTAAAGGCCGTTGGCCTCGGCCAGAGGCACGAATTCGGCCGGAGAGATGTCCCCCAATTGCGGATCGCGCCAACGCAGCAGCGCCTCGGCGCCGATGATACTGTGCCGGTCGGAAATGTCGAATTTCGGCTGGAACACCAGCCGGAAGCTGTCCTCGCAAAGCGCCTTTCGCAATGCGCTGAACACCCGCAGCCGCCGTTCGCTGGTAAAGCGCAGGCTCTCCTTGAAATGCGAAATCCGGTCGCGGCCATTCGACTTGGCGGAATAGAGCGCCATGTCGGCGGCGCGCAGCAGGTCCTCGGCGCGCTCGGCATCACGCGGATAGTGGCTGAGCCCGGCGCTGCAGGTCAGCAGCACCCTGGTTCCGGCCACCTCATAGGGCGAGCGGATGTCGCCGAGCGTTCTTTGCAGCAGGCGCTCGGCCTCTTCGGGGGTGCTGTCGGCGATGAAGAACAGGAATTCGTCGCCGCCGAACCGGCCGAGGCAGGCCCGCTCGCCCATGATGTCTTCCAGCCGCCGGGCGAAGGCCGACAGGATCGCATCGCCGACCTCGTGGCCCATGCCGTCATTGATGTCCTTGAAGGCGTCGATGTCGAGAAATCCCAGCGCCAGTCCCTTGCCCATCGGGTCGAGCCTGGACAGCGCGTCGCGCAGCCGTTCCAAGAAACCCGGCCGGTTGGCGAGCCCGGTCAGCGGATCGCGATTGGCAAGGTCGTTGGCGAGGCTGAAGGCGGCATGGAGATCGGAGTGGCCTGCCATCAGGGTGCTGACATCGGTCGAGGTGCCGCCGACGGCGACGATCTTGCCGCTGTCATCGCGAAGCGGAAATTTCTGGATCAGAAAGCTGCGCCGGTCATCCGGGGCGGTGGCATGGCGGCCCTGATTGCTGGTCGGCTTGCCCGCGATCAGCACCTCGATATCGAGCGCGCGCGAGCCCAGCAGCCCGTCGAAGGCGCGGCGCTGCTCGACGCTCAGGGTCTCGGCGCCGTCCAGATAGGCGCTGACGGCCCGGTTGGCGAAGATCAGGTTGCCGGTCAGGTCGAAGGCATGGATCAGGGTCGAGGTCGACTCGCTCAGCATCTGGTGGCAATGGCTCTCGTGCTCCTGCCGGTCGTCGGAATGACGGTCGACCAGCAGCATATGCACCCGGCCGTCCTCTTCGGCACAGGCCGGAAGACGGGCCAGATGGGCGTCATAGGACAGATACCCCCCGTCGCGGGGCCTGCCGACATGCACCGGGATCGCGGTGGTGGGGCCCTCCTCGGTGCCCGACGGAGGCGCGGCGAGATAGGCATGCAGGCGGCTTCGGGCGGTCTCGTCGAGCATGCGATAGACGGAGCGGTTGCAGAGCCGGTCGGTCGTGGCAAAGCCGAACACGGCGGCCGCGGCCTCGTTGGCCTCGCGCACCACCCCGCCCCGGTCGAGCACAACTGCGGGTAGCGGCAGGCGTTCGAAGAGGGTGAGATATTTGCGCCGCTCCCGTTCCGAGGCGGCATGTGCCTCGAGCAATTCCCGGTTCTGCAGGTCCAGCTCGACCTGGATCAGGTCGAGCCGGTCGGAACGGGTCGCAGATGTGTCGGGCCCGCAGGCGGCAAGCTGACGGGTGAAGGCCTGGAGCTCCAGCTCGAATGATTGGCCGGAAGGCCGGGGCGCGACCTGCCCGATGTCACTCGTCCTACCGTCTTCTGCGGCCGGGAGGGTGGGCGGCGCATCATGTCGTCCCATTTCAGGTAGAATCTTCGAGCCCCCTGGAAGATCGCTGCGATCTCTTCCGAGAGCGCCTCTTTCTTGCCGTCGGGCCGCGCTACGTCGGCTACCGGCGCCGACCCGAAAGGGATCTGTGGCGGCCGCTGTCGGTGCGCGAGCGCGCGCCGGGCGAGGTCGGTTACCGGCAATTCGGCATCGACAATTCCGGCGCGGTGCAGGCTCATCGGTGTGCCGTCGAAATGCGGGTCGCCGGGGTGCTGGATCAGAACCAGCCCGCCGGCGGCGTTGATGGCGCTGGCGCCGTCCGAGCCGGTGCCCGACAACAGGATGCCGCTGGCCCGATCGCCGTAAGCCTCGGCCAGAGAGGTGAAGAAGCTGTCGATGGGCAATGACCGCCCCTCGTCGCAGGGCGTGAGCCGCAGCACGCCCTTCTCGATCCGCATCATCGTGCCGGGCGGGTTCAGGTAGACATGGTCGGGCCGGACCCGGGTGTCGGTCTCGATCATCTCGACCGGCATCCGCGTGCGCTGTGCCAGAAGATCTGCCGTCAGGCTTTCATGCTTGGTCGGGATGTCCTGTATCACCACGAAGGCGGTCCCGGACTCGGCCGGACAATTCTCGAAGAAGGTTTCGAGGGCGGCTGATCCGCCTGCCGATGCGCCAATCCCGATAATCGCCGCAGCATCTTTTTGAGGGGAACCGAAGGGGCACGAACGGGGATCGGTTTCGGTGTCCATCAGGAACGCGTGCCCCGCTTTTTTCAAGCCCGCGCATGCGGTTGATCACGTCTATGAAGCCTTGCGCTCCATCCTTTCGAGCGTTCTTGCATGCGACCAAGGGTTGACCAACCTGTTTCCGGAACAAGCTTTTCCTGCGCCGCGGCATGGTTTCCGTCAGGGCGCGCTCGCGCCTGGACCGCAATCGCAGGGCCTGTTTTCCCGGTTCGGATGCGATGCAGGCGGGGTAGGGCAGGGAAAGACAGGCCGGAAAAAGCAAGGACACCTGCCGCGGGGCGGCCGGTGTCCTGCTGAGACCCGATGGAACGGGCGGTGATCCGGCGCTGGGCTCAGGCAGCCGCGCGCGAGATCAGAACTTCGTCGACCTGCTTCTGCGCGCCGGCCTCGTCCATGCCCGCAACCGCGGCCACTTCGCGGGTCAGCCGCTCGAGCGCGGCCTCGTAGAGCTGACGTTCGGAATAGCTCTGCTCGCGCTGGTCGTCGGCGCGGTGAAGGTCGCGCACCACCTCGGCGATCGAGATCAGGTCGCCCGAATTGATCTTCTGTTCGTATTCCTGGGCACGACGCGACCACATCGCGCGCTTGACCTTGGCCTTGCCTTTCAGCGTCGCCATCGCCTTCGACACCACATCGGGGGTCGAGAGCGAGCGCATGCCCACTTCGGTCGCCTTGTTGGTCGGCACCCGCAGGGTCATCTTGTCCTTTTCGAAGGAGATGACGAAGAGTTCGAGCGGGATGCCTGCGATTTCCTGCTCCTCGATAGACACGATCTGACCCACGCCATGAGCGGGATAGACCACGTAATCGTTGGGGCGGAACTCGGATTTCTTGGTCTTTGTCATACAGCACTTCCTCGCATAGACCGCTGGGGCAGCGACAAGAGAAAGGCCCGGGCCGGGGGCGTCCGGTTCATCCAGTCTTTCGGCGCTGAAAAACCACCCCGCAGAAGGCAGATTCTGCGTGTGGTTTAAGGATTCGGTCTGCCATTTTGTAAAGGAACGATAACACAAAAAACGCCCTACGGAAAGCGCTACGCTCTTTCCGTAGGGGCAAGCACATGAATGTGTGGGCTATTCCCCGCCTAGGGCGAAACGCGGCAGGCGTTAACGAGAAATCAGCCGCCGGCGCCGGGGGTTTCCGAGAAATACTTGGCGCGTTTTCCTTCTTCGCCGTCCCGCTCTTCCGCCTCGGGCAGCGGATCCTTGCGGGTGATGATGCAGGGCCAGGTTTCGGCATATTTCCGGTTGAACTCGACCCACTCGTCCATGTCGGGCTCGGTATCGGGCCGGATCGCGTCGGCCGGGCATTCGGGCTCGCAGACTCCGCAGTCGATGCACTCGTCGGGATGGATCACCAGCATGTTCTCGCCCTCGTAGAAACAATCCACGGGGCAGACCTCGACACAGTCGGTATATTTGCAGGCAATGCAGTTGTCGGTGACGACGTAAGTCATGGGCGAACTCTCGATTTTCCGATCTGGCAGGACGTAAACCACGACTGCCGATCATTCAAGCGGCGGTTTGCGGCTTCGGTCAAGGTCGCGCCGCTCCTTTTTCGTCGGGCGACCTCCACCGTCGTATCTAGGGCTTGCGGGCGCGGGCGCCTTGATCGGGGTCAAGTCCTCGTAGAGGGTGCGCGCCTCGGTCGCGGGGCCGCGACGCTCGGTCAGGGCGAGCACGCGGACCACGCGGATGTCCCGGCCCTGCGGAAAGGTCAGGGTGTCGCCCGGGCCGATCTTCTGGGCGGGCTTGTCGGTCTTGGTGCCGTTCACACGCACATGCGCGCCGGCCACCACCTTGGCGGCCAGCGTGCGTGTCTTGAAGAAGCGGGCCTGCCAGAGCCACTTGTCCAGCCTGACGGTCCGGCGCGGGGCCTCGTCGGTCACCCGGAACTACTTCTTGGTCTTCAGCCCCATCAGCGCGGCGGCGAAGGGGTTGTCGGGGTCGATGGGCTTTTCCTTGCGGGGCGGACGGGCCTCGAAGGTCTTGGGGCCGTCATGGCGCGGCCCGCCCTTGCCGCCGGGCTTGCCGCCATGCTTGCCCTTGCTGCCGCCGCCGGGCTTGCCGCCGCGACCGCGCGCGCCGTCGCCTGCCTGCTGCGGGCGGTCGCCGCGCGGGCGGCCGCCGGGCCGCCGCCGGGGCGCCCAGGTGAAGGTGTAGAAGACCTCGGTCTCGACCTCGGCCGAAGCGGCGTCGGGTGCCTCCTTCTCCGCCTCGGTGTCTGCGGGCGTGTCGGCCTGGGGCTCAGCCGGCGCGTCCGCCGCCGTATCCGCCTTCGTTTCCGCGGGCTGGGCTTCGGGGGCCTCGGGGGTGGCCTCCGCCACGGGGGGATCGGCCGGCGTTTCAGGCGCGGCGGTTTCGATTGCCGTCCCGGGCGCGCTTTCCTCCGCGTTCTGCGCCGCCGACTCGGCTGGGGTTTCGGTGGGGTGCTCCGCAGTGGCGGCGGAGGCCTTGACCTTGGGTCGCTCGCCTTTCTCGGCGCGGTAGCCGAGCCCCTGCATCAGGTCGGCGAATTGCTCGAGCGTGGTGCCGGTGATCGACAGCATGTCGGCCTTGGCCTCGAAGCCCGCCCGGGTGTCTTCCGAGCGGATCTGGTCGGCCAGCCGTTCGAGCATGTCGATCCGGATCGCGCGGGTCCCGGCGGGACGGTATCCGGCCAGCCGGTGGACCTCGTCGGAGACGCCCTGCATCACCGGGATCGTCACCAGCCCGGGCGGCGGGCTTTCGGGGAATTCGTCCAGATTGCTCGAAAGCGACCACAGCACCAGCCGCAGGCGGGTCGGTGCGGGCTTCAGCAGGAGCGGCATGAAGATCGTGAACTGCCCGAAGCGGATGCCGTGCTTGCGCAGGGCCGAGCGGGCCTCCTGGTCAAGTTCCTTGACCTCCTGCGCGACGCCGTCGCGCGACAGGACGCCCATCGCCTCGACCATGCGGAAGGCAAAGCCCCGGGTCAGCCCGGTCAGGGTCTCGTCGCGCTGCAGGTTCAGCAGCGGCTCGAACAGCGTCGCGACCCGGCGGTCGATGAAATGCTGCAGCCGCCGGCGGACCTTCTCGATCACGTCGGGGCCGGCCTCCTCGTCGACGAAGGCGTCGATGCCGGGTTTCAGCGGATCTGCGCCCGCCACCAGCTTGCCAACCGCGTGCTCGCCCCACATCAGCCCGCCCTGCTCGGTGAAATCGAGCTCGGTATCGGGCGCGTTGTAGAAACGATCGGCGCGGAGATGGAATTCGGGGGCAAGCGCCACCAGCGCCGCCTGGCGCAGGGTCTTGGCTTCATCGGGGCTGGCTGACGCATCCTGCCGGAAGCGGAAGCCCTCCAGGCGGCCGACGAACTGTCCTTCGACCGTCACCTCTCCCTTGTCGTTCACCTCGGCCACAAGGCTCTCCTTCTGTTTCAACCGGCGGAGCAGAACGGACGTCCGCCGGTCTACGAATCTTTGCGTCAATGCGCCGTGCAGCGCGTCCGACAGGCGGTCCTCTACAGCACGGGTCTGGGCGCGCCAATGCGGTTCGTCCGCGACCCACCCCGTGCGCTGGGCGACATACGTCCAGGTGCGGATATAGGCCAGACGTTTCGACAGCGTGTCAATGTCGCCGTCTGTCCGGTCGATCCGCCGGACCTGGCGTGCCAGCCAGTCGTCGGGCACCCGCCCGCCATGGTGCAGGAAGCCGAAGATGCGTTCCAGTAATCCGGCATGCTCGGCGCCCGAGATCCCCCGGAAATCGGGTATTCGGCAGACATCCCAGAGAAGTTTCACATCGCGCGAGTCGCGGATCCGGGCGCGCAGCTCGGGCAGGCCCGACAGCGACTTCAGCGCATGGAGGTCGTCGGATTCGCGCACGCGGGTCAGCAATTCGCCCTCTGCGTGTGTCTCAAGCGCGGCAATCAGCCGCTCCGGCGTTCCGAAGTCAAGCCTGGAATTGCGCCACTGCAGCCGTGCGACCGGGTCGAAGCGGTTTTCGACGATGGCCTCGGCCACCTCCTCGGGCACCGGGCGGGCCTCGCCGGTGACGCCGAAGCTGCCATTCTGGGTATGGCGCCCGGCGCGGCCCGCGATCTGGGCCAGTTCGTTCGGCCAGAGCGGGCGCATCCGGCGGCCGTCGAATTTCGACAGCGCCGAGAAGGCCACATGCTTGATGTCGAGATTGAGCCCCATGCCGATGGCGTCGGTCGCGACCAGGTAATCGACATCGCCATTCTGGTAGAGCGCGACCTGGGCGTTCCGGGTCCGGGGCGACAGCGCCCCCATCACCACCGCGCAGCCGCCCTTCTGGCGCCGGATCAGCTCGGCGATGGCATAGACGTTCTCGACCGAGAAGCCGACGATGGCCGAGCGGGGCGGCATCCGGCTGATCTTTTTCGAGCCCGCGTGGATCAGCTCGGAGAATCGCTCGCGGCGCAGGAACTGGGCCTTGGGTACCAGCGCCGCGATGGCATTGCGCATCGTCTCGGCGCCCAGAAACAGCGTCTCGTGCTGGCCGCGGGCATTCAGCAGGCGGTCGGTGAAGACATGGCCGCGTTCGGGATCGGCACAAAGCTGGATCTCGTCGATGGCCAGAAAGTCGGCGCCGGTGCCTTCGGGCATCGCCTCGACCGTCGCCACCCAGTATTGCGTGCGCTCGGGCACGATCCGCTCCTCGCCGGTGACGAGCGCCACCACCGACGGCCCGCGCAGGGCGACGATCCGGTCATAGACCTCGCGCGCCAGCAGGCGCAGCGGCAGGCCGATCACGCCGGTGCGGTGGGCCAGCATCCGCTCGATCGCGTAATGGGTCTTGCCGGTATTGGTGGGCCCGAGGACCGCGGTGATCCTCGATTGCGCTGTCATCCTTCAGCCCCTTCGCCCGTCGTTCAGAGGGTCCGGCCAGAGGTGACGATCTCGAGCCGGCGCACGGCGTCTTCTAGGTCAGGATCGTGGGGATGTATAGCGTGCGCCGCGCGATAGGCGCCGAGCGCCGCTGCATCCTGCCCGGTTTCCTCGAGAAGGGTGCCAAGCCCGGTCAGGGCGCCGAAATGGCGCGGGTTCAGGTCGAGCGTGCGGGCGAGATCGGCCAGCGCCGGGCCGTAGAGCCCCGAGCGGTAATAGGCCAGGGCCCGCGAATTGTAGCCTTCGGCGAAATCGGGGGCATGGTCGACCAGCGCGGTCAGATGGCCGATGGCGGCGCCGTAATCCTCGGCCTCGATGGCGTCGCGCCCGCGCCTGAGCAGCAGGTCCATCGCCGCCGAGCCCGATTTCGACCATTCGCCCCAGAGCGCGTCCTCGACCCGCTGCCAGTTCGGCAGGTCGGGCCGCTGCAATTCCTCAAGCAGATCCTCGGCGCGCCCGGAATCGGCGATGCCCTGCCCGGCGATCAGCGCCGCGCCGGAAAATACCGCCAAGGCAAGATTGAGAAAGCGCAGCGTATTGGCCATAACGGGGAGCAAGATAGCGCAACAGGCGGAAAAAGGCGACATGCCCCGCATTCACAAATCGGAGGTACCCGAATGAGCGATACGCTGGACAAGGCCGTCGAGGCCCTGAACGACAAACTGTCGGGCGGTTTCAACGGCATTGCCAAGTTCTCCATCAAGGATACCGGCGACATCATCGTCGATGAAGATGGCGCCCATGCGGGCGATGCCGAGGCCGATGTGACGCTCTCGGCCAGCCTCGAGACGTTCCGGGCGATGATGGAGGGCGATCTGAACCCGACCACGGCGTTCATGACCGGCAAGCTCATGATCGAGGGCGACATGGGCAAGGCGATGCAACTGGCCCAGATCTTTACCTGACCCGGATGGATCGGGCGCCGCTTTATGCCGATGTCGCCGACGGTCCCGCAGATGGCAGCGCCTGGTGGCTGCGCACCGAGGACGGTGTGCGGATCAGGATCGGCGTCTGGGGGCAGGAAGAGACCGGGGGCACTGTGCTCCTGTTCTGCGGCCGGACCGAATATGCCGAGAAATACGGCAGTGCCGCGGCCGCGCTCCGCGCGCGGGGCTTTGCGACGCTGGCCGTTGACTGGCGCGGGCAGGGGCTGGCCGACCGGGCCTTGGGCGATGCGTCGCTCGGCCATGTCGCGCGATTTGGCGATTTCCAGGCCGATGTGCGGGCGGTGAGGCGGGCGGCCGAGGCGCTGGGCCTGCCGCGGCCCTATCACGTGCTTGCGCATTCGATGGGCGGCGCCATCGCGCTGCGCGCGCTGAACGAGGGGCTCGACGTGGCGAGCGCGGCGTTCTCGGCGCCGATGTGGGGGATCCGGCTGGGTCCCGTCGCGGCGCCCCTGGTCTGGGCGCTGAGCGGTGTCGGGCGCGGCGCGGCGCGGGTGCCGGGGACCGGTGCCAAGCCCTATGTGCTGGCGACGGACTTCGAGGCCAATGACCTGACCGGAGACCGCGCGATGTACGAGAATCTGCGCCGCCAGGTGACGGTGCATCCCGATCTGGGCATCGCCGGCCCGACCGTGACCTGGTTGCGCGAGGCCCTGTCAGAGGCGGCGCGGCTGTCGCGGCTGCCCGCGCCGCCGGTTCCGGCGCTGACCTTTCTGGGCGGGCGCGAGCGGATCGTCAGCCCCGCCGCGATCCGGCGGCGGATGGCGAACTGGCCGGGCGGGACGCTCGATCTCGTCGAGGACGGGCGCCACGAAATCCTAATGGACCGGCCGGAGATCCGCGAAAGGGCCTATGATGCCGCCGCGGCGCATTTCCGGGCCCATGGCGGCTGAGGGCGCGCGCCAACGGCGGCCCTCCCTGCCGATCGGTGTCAGTGAACGTTGACGGGGGCCATGTCGTTCTGGCGCGCCAGCAGGAAGGCCAGCTTGCGGTCGCGCACCAGCGCAAGGCGGTCGCCGTTCGAATCGTGCACGGCGTAAAGCTCGTCCAGATCGGGGGCCTGGCGGCGCAGCTCTTCGGGCAGCTCTGCCACCTTGACCGGCCGGACATAGACGATGCGTTCGCCCGTATCGGGCAGGGGATCGTATTTCACATTCATGACCGTTTACCTCACGCTGTGGAAATCCGGATCGTCTGCACGACGCTTTCGGGCACCGCCCGGCTCAGATCGACATGCAGCAGGCCGTTTTCCATGGTTGCCCCGCTGACTTCCACGCCGTCGGCCAGCACGAAGCTGCGCTGGAACTGCCGTGCCGCGATGCCGCGATGCAGGAAGATCCGCTCGGCGCCGTCCTCGACCTGACGGCCGCGGATCACCAGCTGCCGGTCCTCGACCGTGATCGCAAGATCGCCTTCGCGAAAGCCCGCGACGGCGAGGGTGATCCGGTAGCCCGTTTCGGATGTCTGTTCGATATTGAAGGGCGGGTAGCCTTCGTTTCCGGATTTGGCGGTTCGCTCGACAAGGCGTTCGAGCTGCTCGAAGCCCAGAAGGAAAGGGTGCGAGCCGAGGGTGAGTTTCGTCATGGGCAAGTCCTTGAACAAGCGACCTGGAATTTCCGGGACCCCGCATCCGCGGCGGTCCGACCCAGGATATGGGAACCGGAGCGGCTTCCCGCAAGGCCATTCGCCCGCTATGTTAACACTTGAAGCAACCTCAGCGACTCAGCCCCCGGGAACCAGATGAACATCGCCAGCGAGATGAAATCCGACGAGGTCTTGCGCGTCAAACTGGAGGTTCTGCGGCGCGAGCACCGCGATCTCGACGACGCGATCCATGCCCTGCAGGAAAAGAGCACCGGCGACAGCTTCACGCTCAAGCGGCTCAAGAAGCAGAAATTGTCGCTGAAGGACCGGATCGCGCAGATCGAGGACCAGCTGACCCCCGACATCATTGCGTAGCCGCCGCACGGGGCTATAGTGCCCGCTCGCAAAAACGAGGGGGTCGAACCGCATGGGCGACGTGAAAGTGGGCATCATCATGGGCAGCCAGTCGGACTGGTCCACGATGAGGCAGGCAGCCGACATCCTGGACGCGCTGGAGGTGCCTTACGAGACGCGGATCGTCTCGGCCCACCGAACCCCGGACCGGCTCTGGGATTACGGCAAATCCGCTGTCGGGCGCGGGTTGCAGGTGATCATTGCGGGCGCGGGCGGTGCCGCCCATCTGCCGGGCATGATGGCCTCGAAGACCCGGGTGCCGGTGATCGGCGTGCCGGTCCAGACCCGGGCGCTGTCGGGCGTCGACAGCCTGTATTCGATCCTGCAGATGCCCAAGGGCTTTCCGGTCGCGACCATGGCGATCGGGGCGGCGGGTGCTGCCAATGCCGGGCTGATGGCCGCGGGCATCCTCGCGCTCAACGATCCCGCGCTGGCCGGGCGGCTCGACCGCTGGCGGGCCGATCTCTCGGCCTCGATCCCCGAGGTGCCCGCAGATGAGTGAGCCGCGCGTCTCCGCCCGTCTCGCCCCCGGCGCCACCATCGGCATTCTCGGCGGCGGCCAGCTTGGCCGGATGCTGTCGGTCGCGGCCGCGCGGCTGGGGTTCCGCTGTCATGTCTTCGAGCCCGCCGCCGCGCCGCCCGCCGGTCAGGTCGCCGAGCGTGTGACCACCGCGCCCTATGAGGATACCGGGGCGCTGGCCCGCTTTGCCGCCTCTGTCGATGTCGTCACCTATGAATTCGAGAACATCCCCACCGCCGCGCTGGACGCGATCGAGGCGGTGGTGCCGATCCGTCCGGGCCGGAAGGCGCTGGCCGTCAGCCAGGACCGGCTGGTCGAGAAATCCTTCCTGAACGGGCAAGGGCTCGCGACCGCGCCCTTCGCCGCGGTCGATGACGAGGTCGATCTGGCCGAGGCGTTGGAGGAAATCGGCGCGCCCGCGATCCTGAAGACCCGCCGCTTCGGCTATGACGGCAAGGGCCAGGCCCGCATCATGGCGCCCGAGGACGGCCCGGCGGCGCTGGCCGGGATGACCGGCGCCCCCGCGATCCTTGAGGGATTCGTCGAGTTCTCGTCCGAGATTTCGGTGATCGCGGCGCGCGGCGTCTCGGGCGAGGTCGCCTGTTTCGATCCGGGCGCCAATATCCATCGCGACGGCATCCTGCACACGACCACCGTGCCCGCGCCGCTGAGCGTGGCGCAGCGCACCGATGCTGTGCTGCTGGCGGGGCGCATCCTGAACGCGCTCGATTATGTCGGGGTGATGGGGGTCGAGCTTTTCGTGACGAAGGCCGGGCTCGTGGTCAACGAGATCGCGCCCCGGGTGCACAATTCCGGCCACTGGACCCAGAACGGCTGTGTCATCGACCAGTTCGAGCAGCATATCCGCGCCGTGGCGGGCTGGCCTCTGGGGGACGGGGCGCGCCATTCCGATATCGTGATGGAGAACCTGATCGGCGAGGACATGGACCGGGTGCCCGATCTGGCCGCCGATCCGAAGGTGGCGCTGCATCTCTATGGCAAGGCCGAGACCCGCGCCGGCCGCAAGATGGGCCATGCCAACCGCTGGACCGGCCCGGCCGCCTCGTGAAGGCGTGGCGCCGGGCGCGGGCGATCAGTCGCGCGCCCGGTCGCTGCTGCCGGGCTTGCGGGCGGCGCGCCCGGCCTCGAGCCCGGCCGCGAAACCCTCGGCCATGTGGATGAAGGGGGTATAGGGATCGGCCGGCGGCGCGGTTCGTTCCGGCTGGCGCGGGCGCAGGCTCAGGGCCCAGAGGATCAGCCCCGCCCCGAGATAGGCCGAGCCGATCACGGTGGCGGCAAAGACCGCCCCGTGACCGGCGCTCAGCACCAGCCAGGCCGCGACCGTGAGGAAAGCGGCGCCCACCCCCGCGCAAAGGCTGCCTGCGGTGCCGAGCGCCAGCCGGTGCGAAAAGGCGCGCGCCCGGCGTTCGGCCTCGTCGAGGGGCAGCGAGAACATCAGCGGCGGCCCGTCATCAGCCCGACGAGAAAACCCAGCCCGACCGCGATGCCCATCGCGGCGGCGGGCTGGCGGCGCACGGCATCGGCCGCCTGTTCGCCAAGTTCGGCGCCGCGGTCCTGGACCCCGGCGACCGTCGCCTCCCCGCGTTCGCGCAGCTCCGAGGCCCGGCGCTGCACCGTGTCGCGCATGTCGTTCTTCTTGGCCTCGCTCAGGTCGCCCAGGGTGCGCGCAATCTGGGCGATGTCGTCCTTCAGCGCCTCGATCTGGACCTCGAGATCCTGAACGCTGGCGCTGCTGTCGTTCCGCTTTTCCGCCGATTGTGCCATGACGGCCTCCTTGCTGTTATTGCATCTGCTGCATCTCAGCGCAGGAAACGTCCGCCTGTGCTGCGCGGTTCCGTCTGCTCGCGGTGAAATCACGGTTGCGAGAGGCCCTCTGCATTGGGCTGGAACCACTCTGCCCGCTCGACGTTGGGTCAATACAACCGGACATGAAAGGAGCCAAGAAATGCTTTACTGGGCACTGGTTTTTCTCGTCGTCGCGCTGATTGCGGCCGCCTTCGGGTTCGGGGGCATCGCCTCGGCCTCGGCCGGCATCGCGCAGATCCTGTTCTTCGTCTTCCTCGTCCTCTTCGTCGTTGCGCTGGTGGCGCGGGCGCTCCGGGGCCGTATGCCGTAACATGAGAAGGATGACGGCTGCACGTCATTCGCAGGTTCGCGCGGATGGCACAAAAGACCCCGCCGTGTAACCCGGCGGGGTCGACTGTTTCAGGCTGTTTCAGGGCTGGCCGCCGGCACTGACGCCAGCCCCGGGGCAGCTCAGGCGCCGAGCGTCTCGGTGCTCGAGAAGAACATCGCCTGGCTCACCGCCGAGCGCACCTGGTCCTCGGTATAGGGTTTCGAGATCAGGAAGGCGGGTTCCGGCCGCTCGCCGGTCAGCAGGCGTTCGGGGAAGGCGGTGATGAACACCACCGGCCGGTCGCCGAGGTCGCCGAGGATGTCGTTCACCGCGTCGATCCCGGAGGATTTGTCGGCCAGCTGGATATCGGCGAGGATCAGGTCCGGCGGGTCCTTCTTCGCCAGATCGACGGCGCCGCGCCGGGTGCGGCCGATCCCGGTCACCTCATGGCCCAGCCCCTGGACGATGGCCGAGATGTCGATGGCGATGATCGCCTCGTCCTCGATGATCAGCACGCGCCCGGCGATGCTGCGGGCCATTTCGTCGCGGGCGATCCGGATCAGCTGTTCGGCCTCGGTGCCCGGCAGGCCCATGATCGTGCCGACCTCCTCGGTCGTGAAGCCCTCGATCGACTGCAGCAGCAGGGCCTCGCGGGTATTGCGGGTCAGGCCCGCAAGCCGGGTCTGGGCCTCGATGGCCGAGGCGGGTTGCGACTCGCTCAGCGGCGCGCCCGAGGATCCCCAGATCCGGTTGAACGCCTTGAACAGCGCGACCTTTGGCGGCAGCCCCTGTTCGAAGACCTCCCGATCTGAAAGGATCGCCTCGAGTGTCGCGATCGCATAGGCGTCGCCGCTGGTCTGGCTGCCAGTCAGCGCCCGCGCGTAGCGTCTGAGATAGGGCAGTTCCGACCCGATCACTCGGGAAAGATCGTCAGAATGTGGTGCATGCGTCATGCGCGACCTCAAAAAAACAATGTCTCATGGGAACCGAACGCGATTACCGGCGTTTGGTTCCGCAGTCTGAAAGTTAAGGCGGGCCGACCGGAATGGAACACAAGGACCGTAGGGGTCGCATGGAAGAGCAAATCGACGACAATTTGCGGCGCGTCTATGCGCAGGCCGTGGAGGAGCAGGTCCCCGACCGCTTCCTCAAGCTGCTTGAGCAGCTGCGCGGCGCTGGCGCCGAGGCGTCCAATGGCAGCAGCGGCAAGGGTAGCGATACGTGAGCGTGGCGTCGGACCCCCGGGAAGACCTGGTGACGCATCTCCCGGCGATGCGGGCCTTTGCCCTCAGCCTCACGCGCAATTCGGCCACGGCCGATGACCTGGTGCAGGATGCGATCGTGAAGGCCTGGAGCAATTTCGACAAGTTCGAACCCGGCACCAACCTGAGGGCCTGGCTGTTCACGATCCTGCGCAACACCTATTATTCGATGCATCGCAAGCGTCGGCGCGAGGTCGAGGACCCGGATGGCGCGCTTGCCGCGCATCTCTCGGAAAAGCCGCATCATGACGGCAGGCTTGCGCTGGCGGACTTCAAGGTCGCTTTCGCCAAGCTGCCCGACGAGCAGCGCGAGGCGCTGATCCTGGTCGGCGCCGAAGGCTTCTCCTACGAGGAGGCCGCCGCGACCTGCGGCTGTGCCGTGGGTACCATCAAGAGCCGGGTCAACAGGGCCCGGGTGCGGCTGGCCGAGCTGATGCATCTGAACGATGCCGACGATATTGCGATGACCGATCCCGTGACGCTGGCCGGTCTTTCCTCCAAGCGACCTGCATGACCGATACTCTCAAGGCGCGCATTTCGACGCGCCGTCTGACCAAGAGCCTGGCGCTCTGGCTGATCGGTGCCCTGACCGTCGCCATGCTGCCGCTGGGGCTGATCTCCGTGTCGCAGACCTCGAAGGTCCTGCACGAGACCGAGCGGCTTTCGGGCGTGGCGCTCATGGACCGGACCCAGCGCGCCGCGGTGCGGACCCAGGCGCTGATCCAGGAGGCCTTCGGTGCGGCCCGTTCCGTTGCCGCGGCCAATGTGGTGTTCGAGGGCGGCGGTCTTTCCTGCGACGCGGTGATGGCGCGGCTGGTCAAGGACAACCCGACCTATCTCTTCGCCGGGTTCGTCGAGCCCGATGGCAGGATCACCTGTTCCTCGAATGGCGAACATCTCAGCCTCGTCGATCAGGCCTATTTCCTCAATCTTCTGCGCGATCCGCAGCCTCGCGTCGACACCCGGTTCAGCGTTCCGCTGGAGGGCGCCCGGGTGGTGCGGGTCAGCGTGCCGGTCTTCGAGGAGGGCGAGCTGCAGGGGTTCGTTCTCATCTCGATGCCCTATGCCGCGGCCTATTACACGCTCGATGACGGCGGCGCCGAGGTCGATCTGCTGGTGTTCGACCATGAGGGCGAATTCCTCACCGCCGAGGCGGCCACGCGCGAGGAGGGCGCTCCGCCCGAGACCTTCGAGGAGGTCTTGCCGCGCAACCATACCCTCGAGGCGCTTGCCGCGGCGGGGCGGCAGTCGTTCCGCGGTACCAACCGGCTTGGCGAGACCCGCGATTTCGCGGTGGTTCCGGTGATCGACGACCGCATTTTCGTGATGGGCAGCTGGGCGCCCGACCGCAATGGCACGGTGCCGACGACGGGCCGGGCCTTGGCGCTCTATTTCCCGATCCTGATGTGGGTGGCCGGCATCGTCGTCGCCTATTTCGCCGTGCACCGGCTGGTGATCCGTCACATCAAGCGGCTGCAGAGCTGGATGCGGCTCTATGCCAGCGGACATACCGATTTCGGGCAGGCCCGGCTCGATCACGCCCCGCACGAGCTTGAAGTGGTGGCCGAGGCCTTCCGCAGCATGACCCGGCGTCTGGCCGAACAGGACCGCGCTCTCGAGGAGGATCTGGCCGAGAAGACGATCCTGCTGAAGGAGGTCCATCACCGGGTCAAGAACAACCTTCAGCTCATCACCTCGCTGATGAACATGCAGATCCGCAACGCCCGCAGCGCCGAGGCGCGCCGGCTTCTCAAGCGGGTGCAGGACCGGGTGATGGCGCTTGCCGCGATCCACCGTTATCTCTACATGGCCCGCAAGCTGTCCCTGGTCCGCGCCGACAGGCTGCTCGACGACATCATCCGCCAGCTGGTGGTGGTCAGCGATATCGGCGGCGCCGAGAAGAGCGTCAAGATCGCCACCCAGTTCAGCCCCGTCGAGGTCAATCCCGATCAGTCGGTCCCGCTGTCGCTGCTTGCGACCGAGGCCGCGATCAATGCGGTCAAGTATTGCGGGACGCCGCCGGAGGGCGGGCAGGCATGGATCACCATGGCGCTGCAGACGCTCGAGGACGGTCGGATCTGCCTCAGTGTGGTCAATTCCCGCAGCGAGGATCCCGAGCCCGATCCCGGTGCCGAGACTGGTGCCCTGACCGACAGTTCGGGCATGGGGCGGCAGCTCATCTCGTCATTCGCGGCTCAGCTCGACGCCGAATTCGAGGTCCATTCCGAGCCCGATCGCTACGAGCTCCATGTGACCTTCGCGCCGCTGGGGGCCTCCCTCGAGGAGGACGAGGCCGAGCCGGATGAAGAAGCGGCATCCGGCGGCGTTTCCGAGGGAACCTGAACGCGGCCGGGGCGTTGGTCTGCCATGATTGACACAGGAGGTTCCATGACCCGTATCGTTGTTTTCTGCCTGTCCGCCGCCGCGCTTCTCGGTGTTGCTGCCTGTGAGACCGTCGAGGGCGCAGGCCAGGATATCCAGTCGGCCGGGGGCGCGATTTCGCAAGAGGCGCGCGAGGCTCAGAACTGACCGACGAAAGGCGGGCCCGGGCCCGCCTTTCGTTACCGCCCGAGGCGTCCGGTCCGGTCCGGGCGCCTTTTTTTATGCGGCCAATTCTGCGGCGGGCCGTTTCTTCATGGGCGGGGGCGCCGAGCCCTTATCCCAATTCCAGCACGCCGACGATCACGGCGAGGGCGGCCGCGAAAGGCGCCATTCCGATCAGGGCCAGAAGCCCGTCGCGGGCCAGCATCGCCACCGACAATGTGACCACGGCCATGCCCAGCAGCGACGAGCTGAACGGCACCAGCTCCAGGAACGGCATCGCCAGACCGGCGAGGATGCAGAGCAGCTGAAGCACAGCCACCAGCGGCGGGGTGACCAGAAACTTCAGCCTCGGCCGCGCCGCCCATTCCAGCCAGCCCGCCGGACGGCGCAGCCAGGCGATCGCGGTGCGGGCGCGGTCGGCTCGGATCTCGCGCCGCATCAGCCAGTCCGGAGCCCAGAGATGGCGCCGCCGTACCAGCATCTGTCCGGCGATCAGCGCGATGCCGATGCCGCAGAGGCTTGAGAAGCCCGGAATGCCGCTCAGCGGCGAGACAACGGCCAGCGCCGGGGCCAGCATCAGCGGCAGGAACGAGACCGATCCCAGCGCTTCGAACATGCGCCTGACGGACAGCCGGTCGCCCTGCGCCGCCTGCTCGACCGCGTCGAGAACCGCCGAAACCGGCGCCTCGCGCATCCTGCCTATGCTGTCTTGCGAAAAATCTTCGGTTCGGGCCATGAGGTCCTCTCGGCTGCCGCAGTGGAAAGCACGGGTCCCGGCCGGTGCCGCGCCCGCCGTCTCAACGTGTCAGCAGCGGTTTCGTTCGCCGACATGAAGCAGGCCTGACCGGCCGGTCCGGGGGCGGCGTGCGTTTTCGATTCGTTCACCTCGGCAGGATAGCTCTCTTTTGAGCGAAAACCGCAATATTAGCCGGGCTTGGCCACAGGCAGGACACCGTTCCGGTTAATGACGCTTTCAGTCCTGAGGCCCAAATTCGGACCGCGGTTGCCGTTGGGTCAGGAAAAGGCCGATATGTCAGGAGAGCGCGATGCCGAACATCCTTCCGCCAGCCCCGATCCCCCTGCGTCCGGCGCTGGTTGCCTGCTGCCTCCTGATCCTGCTGCTCGGGGCGATGCTGGCGCCCGGTCCGGCCCGAGCACATCCGACCGGCGCGCCTTCGGCCAATATACAAGGCGGCATATCCGGGCCGGTCCAGCTTCGGATCGCCTCGTTTTTTCCCGTCGACATGCCGGTGCTTGGTCGTGCGGCGCTGGATCTGGCCGAACGGGTCGAGAGGATGTCGGGGGGTACGCTCCGGTTGTCGATCGCCTCGCCAAGCGCGGCCGCTCCGGCGCTCGATATCATCGTCGAGATGAACCATGGTGCCATAGACGGCGTCTGGGCGGCCGCCGGGTGGTATGCGCAACGCGACAGTGCCTTCGGTCTGCTCACGGGCATGCCCTTCGGCCCGACGCCCGACGAGTATCTGGCCTGGTATTTCTACGGCGGCGGGCGCGAACTCGCGCAGGACCTCTACCGGCCTTACGATGTTCACAACATCCTCTGCGGCATCATTCCGTCCGAAGCGTCGGGATGGTTCCCGCGCGAGATGACGTCGGCGGACGATCTCGCGGGGTTGCGGATGCGGTTTTTCGGTTTCGGGGCCCAGGTGATGCAGCGCTTCGGGGTCGAGGTTGTCCTGCTCGGCCCCGAGCAGATGTTCGAAGCGGTCGAGAGCGGCAGGATAGATGCGACGGAATTCTCGCTTCCGTCGATGGATGTCCCGCTCGGATTGCATAAGATTTTGAAATATTACTATTTTCCTGGATGGCATCAGCCTGCGACCCTGATCAACCTCTATCTCCCGCGGCCGGTCTGGGTCGGGCTTCCGGACCGCCACAAGGCCGTGCTCGAGGCCGGTTGCGGCGACATGATCCGGCAAACCCTCGCCGAGGGCGAGGCGGTGCAGGCGCAGGCGTTGCGGGCCATCGCGGCCGAAGGGGTCGAGCTGCATCGCTGGCCGGCCGAGATGCTGGTCGCCTTCGAAACCGCCTGGCAGGCGGTCGTGGCCGAGGAATCCCGGCTCAATCCGAATTTTGCGCGGGTCTACGCGTCGCTTGCGAAGTTTCGGGCCGATCGCCAGCAGTGGCGCCATTTCAGATTCCTGCAATAGATGGAAAACGACCTGCGACAGCCCATGGCGCAGCGGTTGCGCGACAGCGGCGCGCGACGGGGCCGAATGGCTTCGGTTCTGCGCGGGGGTGAAAGCAGCATCCTGAACGGGTTGGGGCTTGCCGCGGCCACCTTCCTGACGCTGATCCTCGGGCTCGGGGCGCTCAGCCTCGGCCAGATCGGGTCGGTCACCGCGGTCTCTCTCGAGATGCGCGATGTGGCGCTTCCCAAGTTGCTGGCGGTGAACGAGATAGAGATCGCGCTCGATGCCCATGCGCTCCTCGCGCGTCGTCGTGTACAGGTCACGGATTTCAGGCAGGCCGCGGATATCGACCGCGAAATGCGCCGCGCCGCCGCGCGGTTTCTGACCGGTATCGAGCGCCTCGATCAGCTAACGCTCGGGGCGCGCGCGCTGGAGGTCGAACAGTCGCTCGAGGCCGCCTGGCTGAAGTATCTGGCCGCCCTCGACCGGGTCGGACGGCTTTACGAACGCGGCGCTCTGGCCGATGCAGAGGCCGCGATGCAGGACAGTGTCCGCGTGGCCGAGGCCGATGTCCGGCGCAGCGTCAGCGATCTGGTCGACGTCGTCCAGGCGGAGGCGGCCGGGATTTCGGCCGCGGCCGAGCGCGAGTGGCAGCGCGCCCGTGTGCTGACCCTCGGCGCGCTTCTGGCCGGGCTCGCGGCGACGCTGCTGACGATGCGTTGGGTGGTGCGCCGGGTCAGCCGACCATTGCTGGCGATCAGCGCGGCGATGCGGCGGCTGAACCGGGGCGAAGACGCCGCCATCCTGCCCGTTCTGCCGGGCCGGACCGATGAAATCGGCATTCTGGCCGAGGCCGCGGCAGCGTTTCGCGACAGTGTGCTGGAGGCCCGCGCCCTCGCCGCCGATCTCGAACTGCAGCGCGAAATCCTCGCGGCGTCGGTTCGCAACATGCCGCTCGGCCTTTGCATGCTCGACGAGCTGGGTCGGGTCGCGGTTTCGAACCGGGCCCTGGTCGAAATCTTCGATCTGTCCCCCGCCGACTGCGCCCCGGGTGTCGCCCAGCGCGATCTGCTCGACCGGCTGGCCGCGAGGGTCGACCGGGGACGGAAGAGTGCCGGTGAATTCAGCACCGGCATCGCCGCCACCGTGGCCCGGGGCGATCAGATGACCGGCACCTGGCAACTGATGGCAGGCGGCAGCGTCTCGGTCATCATCCAGCCCACGCCCGATGGCTGGATGATGATCGCGGAGGATATCACCGAACGGGTCAGCCACGAGGCCAATATTCGGCACCTGGCGCGCCACGACCCGCTGACCGGCCTGCCCAACCGGCGCGCCTTCAGCGAGGCGATCGACCGCGCGATCGCCGAGGCCGGGGCGGAATGTCCGGCCGCGGTTCTGTTCGTCGATCTCGACCGGTTCAAGAATGTCAACGACACGCTGGGCCACGGCATCGGCGACGCGCTGCTGCGGCAGGTGGCGGCGCGGCTCAGCTGGGCCGTGCGCGATGCCGACACAGTGGCCCGTTTCGGCGGCGACGAATTTGCCGTAATCCAGCGTGGCTGCGTCCAGCCCGAGGGGGCGCGGGGGCTCGGCGAGCGGATCATCGCGCTGCTGTCCTCGCCCTTCGAGATCGAGGGGAACAGCCTGCGCATCGGGGGCAGCGTCGGCGTGGCGCTGGCTCCGGGCGATGGCGACTGTGTCGCCGATGTGCTGAGGAATGCCGATCTCGCGCTTTATGCGGCGAAGGCGGCGGGCCGCGGCCAGTGCCTGTTCTTCGATCCCGAGATGAACGCGCGACAGCGCGCCTTGCAAAAGCTTGAACATGACCTGCGGCAAGCGGTGCTGAGCGATGCTTTCGTGATGGAATACCAGCCGCTCTTCGATATCGCCTCGGGCGATCTGGTCGGGGCCGAGGCGCTGATGCGCTGGATCGATCCGGTGCGTGGCCGGGTATCGCCCGCCGAATTCGTCCCGATGGCCGAAGAGCTGGGCCTGATCGTTCCGCTCGGGGCCCGCGCGCTGGAGATGGCCTGCGCCGATGCCGCGACCTGGCCCGCCCATCTGAAGGTCGCGGTCAATCTTTCGCCGGTTCAGGTCCATCGTGTCGGGGTGGTCGAGGATGTGCGTGCCGCGCTGGCGGCGTCCGGGCTCGACCCGCGCCGGCTCGAGGTCGAGATCACCGAAGGCGTGCTGCTCGATCATGGACCCGAGGTGCTCGGCACCCTCGACGCGCTGCACGAAATGGGGGTGCAGATCGCACTCGACGATTTCGGGACCGGCTATTCCTCGCTGGGCTACCTGCGGGCGCTGCGGCTGGACAAGGTGAAGATCGATATCTCCTTCGTGCGCGAGTTGGAGAACGATCCCAGCGCGGCGGCCATTGTCCGCGCGGTCTGTTCGCTTTGTGCGAGCCTCGATATCGGCGTCACGGCCGAGGGGGTCGAGACGGCTGAACAGCTGGCGTCGGTCGCGGCGGCGGGCTGTATCGAGGCGCAGGGCTTCTATCTTGGCCGTCCGGGGGCGGCCGAGATCATCGCCGGGCTGGCTGGCGGTGCCCTGCAAGGCGGGCGGGGGGTGGCATGAGCCGACCCGTTCAGGGCAGCCCGGGGGAGGCGGCCGCGCCCCTCTTCGGGGAGGTGGCCGATCTGGTCGCGCTGATGGCGGCCCCCGCCTGGGCCACCGGTCCCGATGGCACCGTGCTGGCGGCAAACCCTGCCGCGGCCGCGCTGCTCGACCGCCCGGTTGCGGACTGGGTCGGGCTTGGTGACACGGCATTGCTGGTCGGGCGCCAGGTCGCGCGGTTCCGTCGCGCCCGCGCCGGGGTCGGACGCGACGGGGCGGTCCGGGTCCGCTTCCGCGGCTGTTTCCTGACCGGAGGCGGGCACCCGCGCCTGCTCGACTGCAGTCTCACCGCGCTTGCAGAGACCCGGGGCGGCGCTGTGCTGGTGCAGGCCGACCCGGTCGCGCCCTCGCGCATCGGAACGGCCTGCTCTGCGGCCGGGACCGGGCATCTGTCGCGTTCCCAGGCGGTGTTGCCGCGCGCGGCCGAACTCGTCGGCTTTGCCGAATGGTCCCTCGATCCGGATTGCGGCCGGATCCGGGTCGCGGACGGGATGCTGGCGATGCTGGGGCATGACCCCGACAGGGGCGAGATCGACTCGGCCTGGCTCCGGTCGCGGGTCCATCCCGAGGACCGTCCGGCCATGCGCGCCGTGGCCGCGCGGCTGATCCGGGGCGATGACGAGAGCATCCGGATCGACTGCCGTTTGCGGCACCGCGACGGCCGCTATCTCTGGGTGGAGGCGAGCGCCCGCCGGGTCGAGCCGGGGCTGGGGCAGCGGCCGGTCTTCTGCGGCGTCCTCTCGGATGTGACCCATCACAAGGAGCATGAGGCGCAACTGCAGCAGGCGCTGTTCGAGGCGCGGCGTGTCCGCACCGAGGCCGCGAAAACCGAAGGCATCATACGGATCGCCGCCGAGGGTGCCGGGTTCGGGCACTGGACCTTCGATCCGGTCATCGAGACCTACTGGCTGGACGAGGTCTTTTCCCGGACGCTGGGATACCGGCCCGGCGCCATCGACACCAGCCGCAGCGGGTTCCGAGAGCTGCTTCATCCCGACGATGCCGAGGCGGCCCGCGCCGCGATGGATGCGCTGGTTTCGGGCGCGTCCGAACGGATGCATATCGATTGCCGCCTGCGCGCCGCCGACGGAACCTGGCGCTGGTTCGAGACCAGCGCCCGGCTGGTGTCGCTGAGCGAGGTCGGTCTGCCGCCGCTGGTCTGCGGCATCAGCCGCGACATCACCCCCCGCAAGACCTACGAACAGGAGCTTGCCCATGCCCTGGAACTCGCGCGCCAGGCCCGCGACGAGGCCGAGGCGGCGCGGGTCAAGCAGCAGTTGCAGGCCACGATCCTCCGGGTCTCGACCGAATACAGCAATGTCGTTCCCTGGCACGCGGTGCCCTCGCTCGGGCTGTTTCGGGCCGACGATCATCTTGCCGCGATGCTGGGCTATCCGCCCGGACGCCGCTTCACCGCCGCCGAGTTCCGCAACCTGATCCATTCCGAGGACGCCTCCGAGGCGCTGGGCCGGGTCGATGCGCTTTACAGGCGCAAGCTCGAGGCGATCGCGGTCGAGTTCCGGGTTCGGCGCGGCGATGGCGGCTGGTGCTGGGTATCCTCGAAGGCGCGCTGGCTCGACCGGGCCGCGTCGGGACTGCCCGACATGATCTGCGGCACGCTGACCGAGGTCACCGCGCTCAAGGCCAACGAGACGCGGCTGGCCGAGGCGCTGGCCGCCGCCGAAACCGCCCGGATCGACTCCCAGACCCGCGAGGAGATGCTGCGCACATCGGCGCTGTGCAGCGGGATCGCGCATTGGGTGGTCTGTCCGGCCACCGGCGAAGGCTGGATCCCCGACGGCACCTATGGTCTGCTGGGCTATGCGCCGGGCGCCTTCCCGCCCCAGAAGGGCTGCTGGCGCGGCCTCATCCATGAGGAGGACAGCGTCGAGGCGGTGGCCCTGATGCGCGACCTGCTGGAGGGGCGCTCGGAAACCTATGCCCATGAACACCGGCTGTTGCATGCCGATGGCTCGTATCACTGGTACCGCGCGGTTGCGCGGCGGGTCCGCCGGGCGGCCTCGGGGCAACCCGACCTGATCGCCGGTGCGCTGGTCAGCATCGACCATGTCAAGGAGAACGAGGCGCGGCTGGCCGAGGCCGCCGAGGCCGCCCGCCTTGCCGGCGAGCGGCTGAACACCCTGGCCGACAACGCCCCCGGGGCCCTTTTCATCTTTCTCATTTCGCCCGACGGCCGGTTCGAGCTGCCCTATTTCAGCGCCAAGCTGCCCGCTCTGATGGGGCTGAGCCGGGCCGAGATCGAGGCCGATGCCAGCGCGCTCATGACCCGGGTCGCTCCCGATCACATCCGTGCCCTGCGCCGGGCGATCGCGACCTCGCAGCGCGGGCTGACGCCTTTCGAGATGCGGTTGCGGGTCTGCAGGCCCGAGGGTGGTTTCCGCTCGGTGCTGGTCGCGTCGCTGCCCTTCGCGCGCGAGGACGGGACCGTGGTCTGGTACGGCAATGTCTTCGACATCACCGACCGCCTGGACGCCGAGCGCCGTGCCGCCGAGGCGGCCGAGGAGGGGCGCCGCGTCCATGAGCGGCTGAGTTCGGTGGCGATGATCGCGCCGGTCGGGCTTTACGAATTTCGTCGCCAGGCCGATGGCAGCATCGATTTCCCTTATACCACGCCCAAATTCGAGGACATCATGGGCCTCAGCCGCGAAGAGATCGGCATGCGGAGCTGCGATGTCCTGCGGCGGATTGATCCCGAGGATCTGCCGCATGTGCTCGCCAGCATCGAGGACAGTGCCCGCGATCTTTCGCTCTGGAGCCAGCGGTTCCGGATCCGCCATCCGGAGCGGGGGCTGATCTGGCTGTCGGGCGCCTCGGCGCCGCGTCGTCAGGAGGACGGCACCATCCTCTGGGCCGGGGCGCTGCATGACGTCACCGGCGATGTCCAGCGCGAGGCAGAGCTTCGTCAGGCGCATCGGCTGGCCGAGGCGATGCGGGCCGAGAACGAGCGGCAGGCGCTGCATGACGGTCTGACCGGGCTGCCCAACCGGCGGTTTTACGACCGGGTGCTGAGCAGCCGGATCGAGGCGGCGCGGGCGGGGCAGGGACCGCGCGACTGCGTGCTGATCCGGATCGACCTCGATCATTTCAAATATGTCAACGACACGCTGGGCCATGAGGCCGGTGACAGGGTCCTGATCCGGGTGGCCGAGGTGTTGCGCCAAATGCTGCGCGCGGTCGATTTCGTGGCCCGCATCGGTGGCGATGAATTCTCGATCCTGCTCGGCCCGGACATGAACCAGGACAATGCGCGCGAACTGGTCGAACGGGTGCAGGGCGCGCTGAGCCGGCCGCTGACCTATGAGGGGCGGCTCTGCCGGTTCGGCGCCAGTTTCGGCATTGCCCATACCGGGGACATCACCGAGCTTGGGGCCGAACTGCAGCTTTTTGCCGATGCCGCGCTGTACCGGGCCAAGGAAGGCGGGCGCAACCGGATGGAGTTCTTCACCGCCGAGCTGCATCGGAACATCCTCAACGATCGCCGGATCGCCGTGGAACTGCATGAGGCGCTGGAGCGGGACGAATTCGAACCTTTCTTCCAGCCCCAGATCGCGGCCGAGGACGGGCGTCTGGTCGGGGCCGAGACGCTTCTGCGCTGGCGTCACCCCGAAAAGGGCCTGCTGTCGCCCGATGACTTCATGCATGTGGCCGAACAGCTTCGGATCGTGCCCGAGATTGACCGGATCATGATGCGCAAGACGCGCTCTGCCCTGGCGCGCTGGCAGGATCAGGGGCTGGTGCTGCCCAAGATCAGCTTCAATGTCAGCTCGGGCCGGATGCATGATCCCGATGTGGTCTCGCTGGCGCGCTCGATGGCTGGCGGCGGCACCAGGGTTACCTTCGAATTGCTGGAATCGATCCTCGTCGAGGAGGAGAGCGATGCCTTCCGGTTCCATCTCGACCAGATCCGCGAGGCCGGGATCGACATCGAAATCGACGATTTCGGCTCGGGCCATGCCTCGATCATCGGGGTGATGGAGATCGCGCCCAAGGCGCTGAAGATCGACCGTCGGATCGTGCGCCCGGTGGCCTGCGACATGCGCTCACGCAATCTGGTGCGGGCGATCATCGAGATCGCCGAGACGCTGGGCATCGCCACCGTGGCCGAGGGGGTGGAAACCGAGGAACAGGCGAAGATCCTGCGCGGCGTCGGCTGTCAGGTGCTGCAGGGGTATCTGTTTTCCCATCCGCTCGACGAGGGCGACTTCCTTGCCTTCACGCGCGCCGATCTGAAAAAGCGCGCCTGAGCGGGCGGCCGCAAGCCTGCCGCAGGGGCCGACCCGCCGACGGGGCTTTCGCACGCCTCCGGCGGGCCGGCTCAGAGGATGAAGCGGCGGCGGATTTCCTCGATCGCGGCGGCGCGGCCATCGGCATTGTAGAACGAGCCCTTGACCTGGATCGTCGACAGCGCTCGTTCGAAGCTGTGGAAATAGTCGCTATCGACCGGCTCGGGCGCGGTCCAGAACCGGTCGATGCCGCGGTGATGGGTGAGGCCCGGCAGGTCGTAGACCGCCTGGCCCATGGCGCAGACCGGAATGCCCATCCGCAGCGCATGGATACCGACCGTCGAATTGACCAGCACCACCCCCTGCGAGCCCTTTATCAGCGCCCCGAGATCGCCGCCACGGATCACATGCACCCGTTTGGCAAGACCATGGCGCCGGGCCAGCCGCGGCACCCGCGAGAACCAGCGCCCCAGCCCGCTGTCGAGCGGATGGATCTTGACCACCAGATGCCGGTCGGCCGGGGCATGGGCGGCAAAGGAGGCCATGGTCTCGTCGAGGAATGTCAGCAGGTCGGGGTAATCCGACGAGGCGCGGATCTGGTAATCGACCTCGAGCTGCATCGCGATCAGGTTGAACGGCGTCGCCTCGGTTTTCAGCCGCTCGATCAGCGTCTGGGCCGCACGCTTGCGGCGGCGCTCGCGCAGCAATTCGGGCAGCCAGCTCAGATATTCGATTGCGGGCCAGTTGGGGCGGTCCGAGACATGCAGCGGGTAGAATGGCCGTCCGAAGCTTTGCAGCAATGCGAAGCTGACCTCGTTGAAGGCCTCGACCCCGAAGCCGAAGGGATAGAGGTTGCGCATGTCGGGGGCCTCGACGCCCTCGGCCATGGCCTCGATCTCGGGTCTGGTCCGGGGGAAGGTCGAAAGCGCCCCCATGCCCTCGGGTTCAAGCGTCAGCCAGTCGGGGCGCAGATAGCCGAATTCGATCGCCCAGCAGCGGCGGCGAAGCCTGCGGCCTTCTTCCAGCGCGATGGCGTGATAGGGCAGGCGGTCGGCATAATACAGGATGTCGGTCACGCCCTCGCGTTCGATCAGGCGGAACACGAAGCGGCGCCAGCGTTCCAGTCCGCCCTGGAAATCGATGGCCGGGCGGCTGCCCCAGAAGATGCGGTCGGCGAGCCCGAAATTGACCTTGACCACGCGGTGGCCGTCGGCCTCGAGCCCGGCGGCGAGATCGCGCCAGAAACCGGAGGGATGGCCCTGCAGCATCAGGAACACGCGGCCCTTGCATGCACGGTGATCGAATGCCACAACCCGCGCGTGCTTTTGCGGCGTCAGGCCTCTGGGTGCGACGAACTGGCTTGGGAACTGCGTCAATGTCTCGGTCCCGTTTTCCGCTGACTGGCCGGAGGATCGTCTTTCTTCAGGGACCCTCGTCGCCATTTTTCGGTAAGCTTGCACAGGCCTGCCGCGGGCTTGGTGCCGAGGTCCTGCGTGTCGGGCTTGCTCCGGGAGACCGGCTTTACTGGCCGTCCGGATGCGGTCGTTACATCGCCTGCCGCGGGTCGGCAGACCGCTTCGCCGAGGCTTTCGCCGATATCGTCGCACGCGAAAGGCCGACCGATCTCGTGATGCTTGGCGACGGACGTAAATATCATGTTAACGCTGTTTCGGTGGCAAAGGTTGCCGGCGGAATAACGCCATGGGTGGTCGAACAGGGCTATCTGCGCCCCGGACTGATCTCGGTCGAAGCCTGGGGCACCGGCGGTCGCTCGGCGATCCCGGACGCTTTCGCAGCCACGACAGACACGCGCCCCGAGCTGCCGGTGCCCGCGCCCGCGCCGGGCTCGTTCCTGCGCTATGCCGCCTATGACGTGGCCTATCACCTGGCCAATGTGCTGTTCGGGCCGGTCTTCTATCCGCGCTACCGGCATTACGCGCTGGACAGCCCCTGGGCCGAATGGCGCGGTTGGGTTGGCAAGGGGCTGCGGGCGCGGTCCCGGGCCCGTCAGACCGAGGCGGCGCTGGCGCGGATCACGGCCCATGCCGGGCCGGTCTTCCTGGTGCCGCTGCAGCTCGATACCGATTTCCAGCTCCGCGACCACGGCACCGGACGGACGCAGGATCAGGATCTGGCAGCGGTCATGGCCTCTTTCGCGGCCCATGCCCCGGCCGGGGCGCTGCTGGCGATCAAGGAGCACCCGCTCGATAACGGGCTCCGGCGCTGGGACCGTCGCGCCGAGCGGCTGGCCCGGGCGGCGGGGATCGGCGACCGGGTCGCGGTCTTTCCCGGCGGTCGGGTCGAGGCGCTGTACCCGAAGCTTGCGGGCATCGTCACCATCAACAGCACGGTCGGGCTGTCGGCGCTGCTTGCGGGGGTGCCGGTCAAGGTTCTGGGCCGCGCCATCTATGACCTGCCGGGGCTGACAGATCCGGACGGGCTCGATGCGTTCTGGGCCGTGCCCGCGCGTCCCGATCCGGCCGAGGCCGAGCGGTTCCGCCGGTTTTTGCGCCATGATTACCATGTGCCGGGCGCCTTCGACGGGCCCGACGCGCAGCGGGGCGCCGAGGCGCTGGCCCGCTTCATCGCCGGGGAGAGACCGCAATGACCGATCCGATCCGATCCGTGGTTCTGACCGGGGCCAGCGGCGGTCTTGGCCGGGCGCTGGCTGCCGAACTGGCCGCGCCGGGGCGCAGGATGCTGCTGATGGGGCGCGACGCCCAGCGGCTGGCCGAGGCCGCCGGGGCCGCCCGCGCGCGCGGGGCCGAGGTCGAGACCGCAGCCGTGCCGCTGACCGAGACCGCGGCGCTGAGCCGCTGCCTGCAGGAGTTCGATGCCGCCCATCCGGTCGATCTGCTGATCGCCAATGCCGGGGTGAAGACCGGCAATCGCGGCGGTATCGAGCCAGAAGTTCAGGCCGAGCGGGTGATTGCCGTCAACCTGACCGCGACGATCCATGCGGTGCAGGCGCTTCTGCCCGCGATGCAAGCGCGGCGCCGGGGCCGCATCGCCATTGTCGGTTCGCTGGCCGCGGTCGCGCCGCATGGCGATCTTCTGTCCTACAGCGCCACCAAGGCCGGGCTGCAGGCCTATGCTACCGCGCTGAGACGCAGCCTTGCGGGCAGCGGGGTCGGGGTCACGACCGTCATTCCGGGCTTCATGGACACGCCGATGACCGACCGCCAGAAGGGCCCCGCGCCGATGCTGATGCCGCCCGCCCGTGCGGCGCGGATCGTCGCGCGCGGGCTCGAACGCGGGCGGGCTACCATCGCCTTTCCGCTGCCGCTGATTATCGGCGCCTGGCTGGGCGAACGGCTGCCCGCGCCGCTGGCCGACCGGATCATGGCCCGCTACCGGGCCGAGATCCTGCCCGATCCCGACGAGGCGGCGGGCGGTTAGGCCGGGCTCAGAAGCGCGCACCGCCGACCTCCCGGATGCGGGCCGCGGCCGAGGCCACGGCGGCGTCGATGGCGTCTTCGGAATTGTCGGCATTGATGAAGAAGCGCAGCCGCGCCTTCTGGTTGGGCACCGCGGGGGCGATGATCGGAAAGGCCTGGAACCCGTCCTCGAAGACCCGGTTCGAGGCCAGCGTCGCCTTCAGGCTGTCGCCGACGATCAGCGGCGCCACCGCAAAGCCCTGGCCGAGCCCGCAATCGAGCCCCTCCGCTTCGGATGCCGCCAGAAACCGTGCCGAGCGCGCCTTCAGCCGGGCCACCCGTTCGGGTTCTGCCTCGAGGATCTCGAGCGCGGTCAGCGCCGCGGCGGTGTTGGGCACCGACAGCCCCACCGAATAGACGAAGCCCGGCGCGGTATGGCGCAGGATCTCGATCACGGCCTCCGATCCGGCGAGGAACCCGCCGCAGGAACAGAAGGTCTTTGACAGCGTGCCCATCAGCAGATCGACCTGCCCGGGCGCGATCCCGGCCTCTTCGCAGAGGCCGCGTCCCGTGGCCCCCAGTACCCCCACCGAATGCGCCTCGTCGACCATAAGCCAGGCCTCGAACCGGTCCTTGATCCGGACCAGCGCGGCCAGGTCGGGAATGTCGCCATCCATCGAGTAGAGCCCCTCGACCACGATCAGCACGCGGTCATAGCGCTCGCGGTTGCGCGACAGCCAGTCTTCCAGCCAGGCGCTGTCGTTATGGGGCAGCGAGACGTGATCGGCGCCCGAGGCGCGCAGCCCCTCGAAGACCGAGTTATGGGCAAAGCTGTCGACCAGGACCACATCGCCCGGGCCGGTCAGGGTGCGGATCGCCGCCAGGTTGGTGGCATGGCCCGAGACCGTCGCCAGCGCCGCCTCGGTGCCGAGAAACCGGGCCAGCCCGGTTTCCAGCTGCCGGTGCAGGCTGAGATCGCCGCCGACCAGCCGCGAGGCCCGTGCCGAGACACCGAATTCAGCCACCGCCGCACCGACCGCCGCGGCGAGCCTGGGATCGCCATTGATCGAAAGATAGTCATAGCCCGAGAAATTCTCGACCCAGCGCTCGCCGATCCGGACCCGCGTGCCCTCGAGGGCATGGGTCTCGCGGAAGAACGGGTTCTCGAGCTCGAGCGCGCGCGCAGCACTTTGGGCCACGGCGACCTGGCGATAGGCCGGATGGGTGGTGAAATCGGCCCGGCCCGATCCGGCGGCGGCCGGTTTCGGCGCCGCCACATTGCGGGGCGTGCCGACATGAAGGGCGCGCAGGCGGTCGAGCGTGTCGCGTGTGCCGGGCATCTCAGCGGCCTCCCGTTCTGCCTTGGGACAGGGTGCGGATCTGCTCCAGACGGTCTTCGCCCAGCGTGCCGTCGGCCAGGTGGCGACGGGCCATCTCTTCGACCATCGCGTCTCCGGCCTCGGCCCCGGGGGCGCCGCCGGCCTCGATGATCCGGTTGACGAGCCCGGCCAGCGTCAGCCCGTCGTCGATCGACATCACCGGCACATTCGCGCCGAGACGCTCTTCGACGGCCATGCGCAGATTGATCGCCATCAGGCTGTCGAAGCCCATCAGCTCCAGCGGCTGGCGCGGGTCGATATCGCCCGGAGCCGCGCGCATCAGCTGCGCCGCCTCCTCGACCAGAAGCCGGGTCAGCACCTTGCGGGCCTCTTTCGGTCCCTTGCTGCGCAGGAGCTCGTCAAGATCGAAGAGGCCGGGGCCGCTGGCGCTGGCGCGGATGTCGATCAGATCGAACAGCGGCGTGTCCAGCACCGGCAGCGTGCCGGCCATCCGCGACCAGTCCATTGGCGCGACGGTCAGGGTCGGGCCGCAGGCCCCGGCCGCCAGTGCCCGGCCCAGCCGCTCCAGCGCGGCCGCGGTCGTCATCGGCGGCAGGCGCCGGGCCAGTGCCTCGCGCAGCCCCGTCTCGCGCGCCAGATACCCCGCATCGGCAATCGGCCCCCAGGCGATGGCCAGACCCGGCAGTCCGGCCTCGCGCCGGGCCCGGGCAAGGCCCTCGAGCCCCCGGTTGGCCGCCACATAAGGCGCCTGTGCGGGGTTGCCGAAGCGCGCCGCGATGGAGCTGAAGACCCAGAAATGATCGAGCGCATCGGTCCGTGTCAGCCGGTCAAGCACCTGCCCGCCGACAAGCTTCGGCGTCAGCACCGCCGAAAGCCGCGCCTCGTCGAGATCGGCCAGCGGCGCGTCGTCGAAGATCGCGGCGGCGTGGACCACGCCGCGCAGGGGAACCTCTGCCGACCGGATCCGCGTCAGCGCGGCGTCGAGCGCATTGGCATCGGCCACGTCGCAGGCCAGCGCCTCGGCCGCTGTGCCGAGCCCGTCGAGCGTGCCGGGCGCGACCGCGCCGCTCTTGCTCATCAGCCAGAGATGCTCGGCCCCCTGCGTTGCCAGCCAGCGGGCGGTTTCAAGACCGAAGCCCCGGGTGCCGCCCACCACCAGCCAGCCGCCCCGGATCGGCGCGGCCGCCGGACGGGGCGCGTCATGCTCTTGCGGCGCGCGCAGCACGATCTTGCCGACATGGGCCGCGCGTTGCATCGAGCGGATCGCCTCGGCCACGTCCTCGGCCGGGTAGGCGGTGACCGGCAGCGGCTGGTAGACGCCCTCGGCGAAGGCATCGCGCAGCCGCGCCAGCGTGCGCCGCGCCGCATCGGGCCGGTGCAGCAGCAGCTGGTCGGCATCGACGGCGTGAAAGCCGATATTGTTGCGCATGGCGTGCAGCGCGATCGTGTTGTTCTCGTAGAGATCGCGCTTGCCCAGTTCGACGAAGCGGCCGAAGGGCGCCAGGCAGGCCAGCGAGCGCTCCATCGCCTCGCCGGCCAGCGAGTTCAGAACCACATCGACCCCGCGCCCGCCGGTCGCGGCCATCACCTCGTCCTCGAAGCCGAGGCTGCGGCTGTCGAACACCGCCTCGGCGCCCATTGCCGCGACCAGCCGCCGCTTGGCCGGGCTGCCCGCCGTGGCGAAGACCCGCGCGCCCAGCCGCCGGGCGACCTGCAGCGCGGCAAGTCCGACGCCGCCCGCGCCGCCATGCACCAGAACCGTTTCGCCGGGCGCGAGCCGCGCCACTTCGGTCAGCGCGTAATCGGCGGTGACGAAGACCACCGGCAGCCCGGCCGCGGCTTCGGGATCGACCGTATCGGGCAGGGGCATCGCCGCCTCGGCCCGGGTGATGACCCGGCTGGCCATGGCATGCGGCGCCATCGCGATCACCCGGTCGCCGGGCTTCAACCCGGCCTGGACCCCCGCGCGCAGAACCGTGCCCGCGCATTCCATGCCGAGGCAGGGGCCGGAGAAACCGGCCTCGAGCGCCTCGGGCGGCAGCAGGCCCTGGGCCCACATCACGTCGCGGAAATTGAGCCCCGAGGCCACCGCCTCGATCTCGATCTCGCTCGGTTGCAGGGCGCGGGCGGGCGGCGTCTGCCAGACCAGCCCGTCAAGCGCCACGCCGCGGCGGTCTGCCACCAGGCGGCGGGGCCCGGTCTCGGCAGAGAGCGGGCGCACCGGCACCACCCGGGGCGTCGCGGCGCCGGTCGCCGTAAGCCGGATCTCGGTCTCGGGCGAGGTGGCGGCCAGGGCCGCGATCCGTTCGGCCTCCACGCCCGGGGCAGCGCAGATCAGGCGGATGTCGCGGCCGGTCTCGTTCGCCACCACCCGGCGCCAGCCGGTCAGCTCTTCCCAGCGCCCGGTCTCCGCGACCGCGATCCAGAGCGTTCCGTCGGTGTCGGGAAGGGCGCGAAAGATCCGCGCCGCGGCCAGAGGATCGCCCTCCTCGGGCACCGCGCAGTGAAGGGCGACGGCCGCCTCGCTGCCCTGCGGCAGCGCGCGCAGCGCCTCGGCCAGCGGGCCGCTGCCGGTGATCCGGAGTTCGGGCCGGGGCGCGGCGCGGCGTGCCGGGCGGGTGGCGCGGATCAGCCTCAGCGCCTCGGAGCCGCTGGTCGGAGCGCCGACGGTATCGAGCCCGGCGGCATGCAGCGCATGTTCGAGCCGGTCGAGCGCGTCGGCATCGCGGTGGCGCCGCGTCATCAGCGCGAAAAGGTCGGGCGCTTCCTCGGCCGCGATCAGCGCGCCGCCCGGCGCCACCAGGGCCGCGAGCCGTCCGGCGCTTTCGCGCTGGGCGAAGCCCTGCGAGAGGCAGCAGCCCAGCACCAGGTCGACGGCATCGGCAGTCCCGGCTTCGGTCAGTGCCAGAAAGCGCAGCGGCAACCCGGTATCGAGCCTTGCCCGCAGCCGGTCGAGCGCGTCCTTGTCCTCGGCCAGGACGGTGACGTGACCGGCCGCCCGCAGCGCCGCGGCCACGAGGCCGAGATCCGGCAGGCCCGCAAGCGCGATCCGGCCGAGCGGTGTCGCGCTGTCCAGCAGGGTTTCCAGCGTCCGCGCGGCCTGCGGCAGCGGGTCGGCCGGGCGGTCCTCTCCGGCCGCAGCGGCGAGCGCCGATTTCAGCTCGGCCGAGGCGCCGGGCGCCACTTCGGGCAACATCGTCAGCAGGGCGTCGGCCGTGGGCCAAGGACAGTCGGAGGGCAGGTCCGGCGCGCGGACATCGCGGCTCCGGTCATGTCCGGCCGCGACCATCCAGCGGCGCGCGGCCTCCTGGCGCGGGTCGGAGGGAGCGGCACCCTCGGCCAGAAGATCCCAGGCCAGGCGGCTGCCCAGCGCGGCGCGCAGCACGTCGGCATCGCTGGCGGTCTCGGTCGTGCCGCAGAGCGCCTTGGCGGCCCGCAGGGCGGTCGCGGCCCCGTCGCCCGTCAGCGGGACCAGCCGTTCGTCCCAGAAGTCGTGCGCGGTCGCGGTTCCGGCCGGCAGCGGCCGCAGCCGCATGCCCTCGAAGGACAGAAGCGCGGTGCCGGTCGCATCGGCCAGCACGGTGTCGAAGGCGAGGCTTTCGTCCCAGCCGCCCGCCGCGGTCAGCCGGGCACAGACGATCCGGCCGCGGCCGCAGAGCCGCACCTTGGCGATCCGGGCGGGCACCCTCAGACGATCGTCGCCGTCCCGGCCGCCGAAAAGAAGCACGGCGCCATGCAGCCCGGCATCGGCCACAGCGGGGTCGAAGCGGAAGCCCTCGGTCCCGTCGCGCGGGGCCAGCGTCGTCCGCACTGCCGTGCCGTCGCGGTCGAGCACCGTCACCCGCGCGAAATCGGGGCCGTAATCGAGCCCCGCCGCCCGCAGCCCGGCATAAAGCGGCTCGGCCTCGCCCATCGCCTCGGGCGCGGTCACCGGCGCGGGCCGGGCGGCGGTCGCGCTGAACAGGCGGGCAACGGCCACCGGCGTCCAGCCGCGCGGCCCGCCCGCCTCGATCCGCATCCGGCGGGCCGTGGGTTCATGCACCAGCCGGACCTCTACGATGCCCTTCTCGGGCAGCTCGAGCGGACGCAGGAACTCGACGTCGCGAAGCTCGATCTCCTCGGTCTTCAGGATTTCGCAACCGGCATGGGCGAACATCTCGACCATCGCGGTGGCGGGCAGCAGCACCCGTCCGCCGACCCGGTGATCGCCCAGCCAGGGGGTGCGTGCCAGCGCGATTTCACCCTGCCATTCGGCGCTGTCGGGCCGAAGCCTTGTGCCCAGAAACGGGTGCTGCGGGCGGCGGTGGAAGATGTCGGTCGCGACCGGGCTGTCGAGCCGGTAGGTCTGGCGGTCGAAGGGGTAGTCGGGCAGGCCGTCGGCCACCGGCTGCTCGGGGCCGAGGATGCGGGCGCGATCGGTCGCGCCGCCTGCCGCCAGCGCCGCGCGGGCGATTGTGCCCGCATCGCGGGCTTCGGCGCGGGCGCTGTCGAGGCTTTCCAGCACCCGGGTCTCGCAATCGAGCTCGGCCAGCGTGTCGCGCAGATAGCTGCGCAGCACCGTGCGCGGCGAGATTTCCACGAACACGCGGATGCCGTCCTCTGCCATCGCCTGCACGCCCGCGCGGAAGGCGACCGGCAGGCGGGCATTGCGCCACCAGTAGACCCCGTCGAGCGGGGCGTCATAGCGGGAGCCGTCCCAGCCCGAATAGAACGGCACGCTGCCATCCCGGGGCGCGATCCGGGCCAGACCGCGGGTCAGCGCGGGCCGCAGCGTCTCGACCGCGGCGGAATGATAGGGATAGGGGATCGGCAGGATGCGGCCGGCGATGCGATGCGCGCGGGCGATGCGCGTCAGCGCCTTCAAAGCGTCGTCGCTGCCGCTGACGGTGACGCTGTCGGGGGCGTTTTCGGCCGAGATCTCGGCGGCGATCCGTTCGGTCTCGATCAGCGCCTCGATCTGGGCGCGGGAGGCGGCGAAAGCGGCCATGCCCCCCTTGCCGCGCAAGGGCTCGAAGGCGCGGGAACGCTGCGCGATGATGCGGATTCCGTCTTCGCGCGCGATCCGTCCAGCCGCGATCGCCGCTGCGACCTCGCCCATCGAATGGCCCAGCACGGCGTCGGGCCGGAGCCCGGCCTCGGCCAGAGCCTCGGTCAGGGCGACCTGGATCGCGAAGGTCAGCGGCTGCGCCAGTTCGGCCTCGCCGAGCCGCGCCTCGAGATCGGGATCGGCCAGCGCCTCGGCCAGCCCCGCGATCCCCTCGCCGGCGAAGGCGTCGGCGATGTCGTTGAAGGCGGTACGGAAGGTGGGGTCCCGCTCGATCAGGGTCCGGGCGGCCCCGGCCCACATGGCGCCGTTTCCGGCATAGACGAAGGCCACGGGGGCATCGCGCAAGGCGGTCTCGGCCGCCGCCCCGGGTGCGGCCTGCCGGGGGTCCTCAAGCCAGTCGGCAAGCCCTTGCGCCAGCGCGTCCGCACGCCCCGCTGCGAGGCAAAGCCGGTGGCGATGGCGCGCGCGGCGCCAGTTCGCGGTGGCGATGCGCGCGCCCAGATCGGCCGGAGCCGTCTCGGCCAGCGTCAGCCAGGACCGGGCGAGGTTCGCCAGCGTGGTCTCGTTGGCCGCCGAGAGCAGCAGCGCGGGCGGGAGCTCGCCCGCGGCGGCGACGGGGACATTCTCGTCGGGCCGGGGCTGGCGGATCACCGCATGGGCATTGGCGCCGCCGAAGCCGAAGGAGTTGACCGCCGCAAGCCAGGGCCTGTCGGCGGCGGGCAGCGCCCGGGCCGAGCGCGCCACATCGAGATTGAGCCCGGCGAAGTCGATGTCCGGGTTCGGCTCGTCGCAATGCAGCGTTGCCGGGATCGTCTGCCGTTCGAGCGCCAGCTGCGCCTTCAGCAGTCCGACAAGTCCGGAGGCGGGTTCGAGATGGCCGAAATTGCTTTTGGCCGAGCCGATCGGCAACGGCAGGGCGCGGCGGCGGCCATAGACCCGGCCGATGGCGTCGGCCTCACGCGGGTCGCCGACCGCGGTGCCGGTACCATGCGCCTCGACGAAGGCCAGCGCCTCCGGGTCGTAGCCGCCCTCGGTCAGCGCCGCCTCGATCAGCGCCGCCTGCCGGTCGGCCGAGGGCAGCGCGATGCCGGGGGTGCGCCCGGCGGCATTGACGGAAGTCGCGACCAGGACCGAGCGCACCCGGCGCCCGGCCGCCCGCGCGCTGTCCAGCCGCTCGAGCACGAAAGCCACCGCGCCTTCGCTGCGGACATAGCCGTCGGCCCCCTTTGCAAAGGCCCGGCAGAGCCCCTGCGGCGACAGCATTCCCGCCTGCGAGAAGCCGACGAAGGGCATCGGTGACATCAGCAGGTTGACGGCCCCGACGATGGCCATGTCGATCTGGCCCGAGCCGATGGCGCGGCGGGCGTGATCCAGCGCGAACAGCCCCGAGGAACAGGCGGTGTCGACGATGTAGCTCGGCCCCTGCAGGTTCCACTGATGCGAAATACGGTTGGCCATGATCGAGCCGGTATTGCCCAGCATGTATTGCGGCCCGGCCATCTGCGGGTCCTGCAGCATGGTCGTCGAATGGTCGAGCGAGGCCGCGCCGATGAAGACACCCACGCGGTCGGGCTCGACGGCCGCAGGATCTATCCCGGCATGGTCGAAGGCCCGCGCCGTCACCTCGATCAGTAGCCGCTGCTGCGGGTCCATCTGTTCGGCCTCGCGGGGCGTGATGCCGAAGCAGCCCGCGTCGAAGTCGAAGGCGCCGGCGACGATCCCGGCGCGGCGGGTATAGCTGTGCCCGGCCAGCCCCGGCTCGGGCGAGAGCCAGCGCGCCGCGCTCCAGCGATCCTCGGGCATGTCCGAAATCGTGCAGCGGCCTTCGCTCAGCACCTGCCAGACCGCGTCGAGCCCATCGGCGCCGGGCAGGATCGCCGAATAGCCGGTCACGCAGGTTTCGGAGACGGCTAGGATTTCAGATCCGGAAGTTTGTCGGCTGATCATTCGGCTCTGGTCCGCTAAAAGGAGGTATTGGGATGGGCCGAGTCTTTTGGGGATAGCATATGACTATTCCAACGGAGCAATTGGCGCACAGATGCGCATTCTCTTCAAGATTGTATTTTTGCGGGAGTGGCAATCTGGCGGGTATCTGCCGACGCCCTGTTATCGGTCGGCGGGAACGGATCAATTATTCAGAAAAAGGAAATGTGGGAATGTAGATGCCTGCTATGCTGTGCGAACCTCTTGCAGACTGGGGATATGTAATCTCAGCTGTTCCCTTCCAGCCGCGATGCGGCAGATCTGAATTGCACCGTCCTGGCTCTTTTGTACGGGTTGGGCAGATGAATTCGAATCGCCTCAGGCCCTTCAGCGTCGTCAGGCGTCGCGACAGGCGAGCATGGCAGCGCCGAGGGGCATTGCGGGGCTGCCTTCGTGGCGTGATGGGGCCTCCCGACCTCAGCGTCCTCGACCGAGAGGTTCAGCCCCTCGATCTGACTGGCGCTTGGGAAAAGTCTTGGGTTTTCGCCGCAAAGGCAATTGGTTGTATGTGGGGCTGGTGCTTGACGCGGGTCTCTTCGCGGCCACTGCCGGGAAACTGCGCCATTGCGCGGCGATCCTGCGGGCGATTGGTGAGTTGCACGCCCTTCGCCATTGTCATCCGGACAAATGGCATTCCAATTTCTTGATCGATGAGAGCAATATGGCAGCGCCGCGATGGGATTTCCGAGGCATTGCGCGGTCGCCAGATTTTCGGCCTTCCGGTGACGCCCGACGAAAGCGTCTTTCGAGCTTTGGCAATTGCGACGAACAGGTGGGATTGCCCTTCTCCCGAACGAATTTCCGTGATGTCGATGTGAAAACAGCCGATCGGGCAGGTCTTTAATTTCCGCTTCGGCCTTTCGTCCTCGACTGCGGGCCGGCGGCCGATGCCATGGCGCTGCGTCAGAGCGAGGCCAGCCCATAGGAGGCGGTCGCATCCGGTGCGGCATCGGGGTGGGCCCGGCCCGAGACCGTCGGTCGGGTGGCTTGCGGTTCAGAGCCGGGGTCGCCCCGAACCGGGCGCCTATGTGGCCCGCAGCGTAGGTCCCGGGTCGGCTCGACCATGGCCTTCCGGGCGCGTTGTCTCCATCGGAGAAGCGGATCCTCCTGAAGGGCCATTGGACATGCCGGAGCGCGGAGATGACGGGCGTTCTGCGCCGGTTATATGGGAAAGGACCCGTCCTGTGGGGACAGGAGCTGCTTCGTTCTGCCCATGAGCCAGCGTAGCGCCGGATCGGAGCGGCGGCGCTTGGCATAGATCGCGGCGAAGGGGATGGTGGGCAGATCGACCGGCGTCGCGGTCACCTCGAGGCCGGGCGCAACCTCCGACAGACATCGGCGCGCGACAGTGAGGATCAGGTCGGTGCCGCGAATGACCTGCGGTGCCACGCTCCAATGCGGAAGAACCAGCGCGATACGCCGGGCCTTGCGATGCGAACGCAGGTGAAGATCGATCTCGGTCGCCGCCTCGCCATGGACCGCCACAAGGACATGGGGCGCGGACAAGTACCGGCTTTCCGTCAGGCCGCGATAGGGCTGAGGCTGGGCGGAAGGATCGAGCAGGCAGGCATACTCATCCTCGAACAGGATATCGGCGGCGCAGCGCGATGACAGCTCGGGGAAGACCCCGAAGGCCATGTCGATCTGGCCATCCGCCACCGCACCGATCATGCTCTCGCGGCTTTGCTGGGTGACGACCAGATCGATGCCCGGCGCGTCCCGGCGCAGGGATGCCATCAGGACGGGAAGCACCAGCGCCGCCCCGAAATCGGACATTGCCAGGCGAAAGACATGACGCCCGGTCGGGTCGAACCCCTCCGGCGCAAGCACGGTCCGGATCTGCGCCAGCGCTTCTGCCAGCGGCTCCGACAGCTCGAGAGCGCGAAGCGTGGGCTCCATCTCGCGCCTGCGCCGATGGAACAGGGGATCATCAAGCAGGATCCGCAGCCGGGCGAGCGCATGGCTGACGGCGGGCTGGCTCATGTTCAGGCGTTCTGCCGCGCGCGACAGGTGGCGCTCGGCCAGGAGCGCGTCGAGCACGACAAGAAGGTTCAGATCCACGTTGCGCAAATTATGCATGGACTGCATATCACAGCATTCAGGTCGAATTTCAAATTCTTCCCATGATGCGGCAGATGAAGGAAAAATCGGAAAGGTCCCCCCATGCCGCTCGTCCTTCTCATCGTCTTTGCCGTGTTCGCCGGTGCCGCCGTTCCCTTTCAGGGCGGCGCCAATGCTGCCCTCGGGCGCGCGCTCGGCCATCCGCTCTGGGCGACACTGGCCTCGCTTGCGGTCAGCGTTCTTTGTATCGCCCCGATCCTGATGGCCTTGCGCGTGCCGCTGCCGAGCCTTGGCGGGCTGGCCGGGCAGCCGAAATGGATCTGGATCGGCGGCATTGCCGGGGCGGTCTACGTGACCTCCGCGATCCTCTTGATGCCGAAGCTGGGGGCCGCGAGTTTCATGATCGCGGTGATCGCCGGTCAGGTCGTCGCGGCTTTGCTGATCGACTGGATCGGCGGTGTCGGACTGGCCTCGCGGCCCATCGACGCCTCGCGCCTCGTCGGAACGGTGCTGGTGCTGATCGGCGCGGTTGTCGTGCAATGGCCCGCCTTGTCGCGATGAGCGCGGCGGCCGGGCCGCTATCGGCCAATCGTCTGTTTGCACGCGCGCCGGGGTCCGGATACAGGACAGCGGAAGCGGTATCCTGAAAGGGGAACCACGTGAAGTCTGCCGACCGAACCATCTGAATAAGGTCCCGAGGTCTCGGGACTTCAGCGCAGCGCCTGTCGCGACTGCGCAGGTTCCGTGCATCTGCGCAAGCTTCACATCCCTTCAGAGAACTGAACATGCAAAACTTCTTCGAAAGCCCCTTTCGCGGGGTGACGCTCGACAAACAGGTCGGCAACCCGAACATCCTGGTCGGCCGCTACAGCTACTATTCGGGCTACTATCATGGCCACAGCTTCGATGACTGTGCCCGCTACCTTCTGCCCGACGAGGGTGTCGATCGCCTCGTGATCGGCAGCTTCTGTTCCATCGGATCGGGCGCGGCCTTCGTCATGGCGGGCAATCAGGGCCACAGGAACGACTGGATCAGCACCTTTCCCTTCTACTGGATGTCGGAGGTTCCGGCATTCGAAGGGGCCGAGAACGGGTACAGGCCTGCGGGCGATACGGTCATCGGCAATGACGTCTGGATCGGGGCCGAGGCGATCATCATGCCCGGGGTGACGATCGGCGACGGGGCGGTGATCGGCACCCGCGCCGTGGTGACGCGCGATGTCGAGCCCTATGCCATCGTCGGTGGCAACCCGGCCCGGATCATCCGCAAGAGGTTCGAGGACGACCGCATCGCGCTGTTGCTCGACCTGCGGTGGTGGGAGTGGTCCGACGACCAGCTGCGGGTCGCGATGCCGATATTGACAAGCGGCAATGTCGAAAGGCTCCACAAGCACTGGGAAACGCATATCCGGTCCCGCTGAACTGAAAGCACGCGCCATATTACGTGGCGCGTGCTGTCCGGACCGCTGTCTGTCCGGAACCGTCGGATGCTGTGCCGGGCGCTGACCTCTGTTTCCGGGAGCAAGGATGGTTTCCTGCGGAGGCTGTTGGAAAACGCGGCTGTCTGTCCGCAGGGCGCCATCTCAAGGGAAACGATCCCGCTTCGCCCTTGATCCTCAGCAGATGGCGTGGCCAGACAGTGTCCTAGCCGCGCGGGGCCGTCGATGCCGCCGGCGGTCGCCGCCCTTCTGAGGGTAGGCGCGGATTGCGAGACCTGATCCCCTGGGCGACGAGGACGATGACCGGGTCGGTCGAGAACAAGGGAGGCGCGCCATCGCCGGGGCTCCGGCAACATGTCCCTGTGGTCCATGATGGCGGGGCGCCTCGCTGCCTTGCTCCGGTTCAGGCGTCAGACGGCGGGCCCTCAAAACGGCCTAGCGGCGCCGATACCCCTCCCGCAACTCGTCGATGATGATCGAGAGCGAGGTCGGACCGGCGGCGGTGACATACCAGGCTTCCGGATCGGCGAAGATCACCCGGTCATTTGCCCAGGCGGCGGTGCTTTCGAGCAGCGGGTTGGCGATCTGGTCGCGGGTCAGCACCGGCCGGTGTTCCATCACGGCCGTGCGGTCGATGATGAACAGGATGTCGGGATCGGCCGCCTCGATGAATTCGCTCGTGACGGGCCGGCCGTGCAGTTCGGTTTCCGAAGCCTCCCCGGCCGGGGTCACGCCGAGATCGGAGAAGACGAAGCCGTAGCGCGAGCGCTGGCCGAAGGACCTGAAGGCCCCGTTATTGTAGAGCAGGATCAGCGCTTTCTCGGGGCGGTCGGCGATCTCGTCGCGCAGTCGGGCGACCTGGCGGTCCAGCGCGGCGACGCCTTCTCGGGCGGCTTCTTCCTTGCCGAAGATCTTGCCCAGCGTCAGGAAATGGTCCTTCACCGCATCGAGATGCCCGGTGGCGCTGTTGCGGTAATCCACGTCGAAATAGAGCACGGGGGCGAAGCTCGAGATCTCCCGGTAATGTTCGGCCTGCAGCGGCGACATCAGCACCAGATCGGGCTGCAGCGCGTAGATCTGTTCGATGTTGGGCTTCACGATGAAACCGAGATCGCGGATTTGCGGGTCGTCGGCATAGGCGGACAGGAAATGCGGCACGAAATCCTTCGGGATCCCCGCGACCGGCACGCCAAGACTGTCGAGGAAATCGAGATCGTTCATGCCCAGCGCCGCCACGCGCTCGGGCCGGTGTTCGAGCACGGTCTCGCCCAGATCATGCGCAAGCGTCATCGGTGCGAAGGGGGTGGAGGCGGCCGTGTCGGCCTCTGCCGGGGCGGCGGCTCCGAAGATCAGCGCGGCAAGGGCCGAGGGCAGGCCGAGCCTGGTGGCAAGCGACGGGACGGGCATGATCATCTCCTGTGACGGGGGGTGAAGTAGTTGCACAGCACGCTGTCGCCGTTGCGCAGCACCTGAAAGTCGAGGTCGTAAAGCGCGCGCAGGCGGTCCTCGGTCACGATCTCGGCGACCGGGCCGCTGCAGGCCAGCCTGCCATCCTTCAGCGCCAGGATATGGTCCGAATAGTTGGCGGCGAAATTGATGTCGTGAATGACCAGCACGACGGTGCGGCCCAGGTCGTCGCAAAGCTGGCGCAGGGCGCGCATGATCTCGACCGCGTGATGCATGTCGAGATTGTTCAGGGGCTCGTCGAGCAGCAGGCATTCGGTTTCCTGCGCGACGGTCATTGCGAGATAGGCCAGTTGCCGCTGTCCGCCGCTGAGCTCGTCGATATTCCTGTGCCGCAGCTCGTCCAGCGACAGGAAGGCCAGGGCCCGGTCGATGGCCGCGCGATCCTCCCGGCTCAGCCTGCCGCGGCTGTAGGGAAACCGTCCGAAGGCCACCAGATCCTCGACGCTGAGCCTGAGGTCGAGACCGGGCGCCTGGCGCAGTGTCGCGACCTGACGGGCGTATCTGTCGGGGGCGATGTCGCCGACCGGCGTTCCGGCAAGCCTGACCTGTCCGCCGCTGGGGCGCAGAAGCCGGGCCATCAGCATCAGCAGCGTGCTCTTGCCGGCGGCGTTGGGCCCGATCAGCGAGGTCAGCCGACCGCGCGGGATCCCGGCGGTGACGCCGCTCAGGACGGGCTTGTCGCCATAGGTCTTCGATAGCTCGGTGACGGTGATCATGCGGGTCTCCCGGCGCGGCGCAGGATGAGGAACAGGAAATATCCACCGCAGATCAGGTTGATCAGGATGCCGACCGTGGTGCCGAAGCGGAACAGATGCTGCACCATCAGCTCGGCGATCAGCAGCATGGCGACCGCGACGAGGCTGCCCGCGGGCAGGGTCCGGCGGTGGCGAAAGCCGCCTGTCAGCGCATAGGCGATATTGGCGATGAAGATGCCCATGAAGGCGGACGGGCCGATCAGGCTTGTGGTCGCGGCGGCGAACACGGCGATCAGCGTCAGGCAGAGCCGCACCTCGCGCGGGTGATCGAGGCCGAGCGACAGCGCCTGATCCCGCCCCAGCGCCATGACATCCCAGATCGCGGCGCGGCGCAGGGCGATGGCCCCGGCCGCGAGGACCGCGACGGCCGAGATGGCAAGCCGGTTCGGCGAAATCCCGTCGAGGGAGATCAACGCGAAGCTTTGCAGCACCGCGAATTCGCCGGGGCTTATTTGCAACTGGACGAACTGGGTGATGCTGGTCAGCGTGAGCGTGAGCACCAGGCCGATCAGAAGCATCCGGTGCATGCTGTTGCGCTCGTCCCGGAACAGCAGGCCATGCAGCGCCAGAGACCAGCCCAGCATCAGCGCCAGCGACAGGGCCATATTGCCGAGATCGCCCAGCAGCCGCAGGCTGGCCGTGCCCAGCGCCAGGACCAGAAGTGCCTGAAGCAGCAGATAGGCCGCCTCGTAGCCCATGATGGCGGGCGTCAGGATGCGGTTGCGGGCGACGGTCTGGAACAGGATCGAGGCCATCGCGATGCCGGTGCCGCCGACCGCCATCGCGCCCAGCCGGATCAGGCGTCGGCTGAGCAAGAAGCCCGGCGCAAAGCCCGTGCCCCAGCCGAGATAGAGCAGCGCCAGGGCGGCCAGCGCCGCGAGGACAAGGCCGTGCCTCATGCCGGCCGGCGCAGGATCAACAGCAGGAAGATGGCGCCGCCGACAGCGCCCACGGTCAGCCCCAGCGGCACCTCGTAGGGGTAGATCACGATCCGGCCCAGGATATCGCAGAAGAGCAGCAGGCAGCCGCCGCTCAGCGCGACCGTGGGCAGCGTATGCCGCAGATTGTCGCCGCGCCAGAGCGTCACCAGATTGGGCACGACCAGCCCGACGAAGGGCACGGCGCCGGCGGTGATCACGGTGGCCGCGACGGTGGCGGAAACCAGCGTCAGGCCCAGCGCGACCATGCCGCGATAGCCCAGCCCGAGGCTCTCGGCCATGTCCTGCCCCATCGCCAGCACGGTGAAGCGGCGGGCAAAGACATAGGTCAGCGCGACCACCGGCAGGACAAGGTAGATCATCTCGTAATGGCCCTGCACGATGCGCGAGAAATCCCCCAGCATCCAGCCCTGCATGCTTTGCAGCATATTGCGGCTGAAGGCGTAGAACTCGGCCAGCGCGCCCAGCACGGCGCCGAACATCAGCCCGATCACCGGCACCAGCACGGCATCGCGAAAGCGGATGCGCTGCAGGATCGCGACAAAGATCAGGTTGGCGGCGAGGCAGAACAGCATCGCAACGCCCATCCGCAGCAGCGGTGCTGCGGCCGGAAACAGCGTCAGCGCCACCAGGATGCCGAGCTTGGCCGCCTCCATGCCGCCGGTGGTGGCGGGCTCGGCAAAGCGGTTGCGCAGGATCTGCTGCAGGATCACGCCGCTGATCGCCAGCCCCATGCCGGTCAGCACCAGCGCGATCAGCCGGGGCAGGCGGCTGGCGGTCAGGACCAGCAGCGCCTCGGGCGACGGATCGAAAATCCAGCCGATCCCGATATCCTTCGCCCCTATCAGAAGCGAGGCAAGGCTCAGCGCTGCAAAGGCGGCCGGCAGGGCTGCGCGCCGGGCCAGTGACGGTGGGGCAGGGGAAAGAGGCATCGGGCGGGCGCTATTCGGGGCTGTCCATGCGCCAGGCTTGCGCGGCCTCACGCAGTCGCAGAAGCCAGGCATAGGGCCCGCCGCGTTGCGCCAGCGCCTCGGGCGGGCCCTGTTCGACGATCCGCCCGGCCTCCAGCACGGCGACCCGGTCGGCCATGCGGATCGTGGAAAGCTGATGCGCGATCACGATCAGCGTCCGCTTGCCGCGCAGCCGGGCGAGCGTCTCGGTGACGAGCGCGCGGTTCGCCGCATCGAGTGCTGCGGTCGCCTCGTCGACCAGCAGGATCGGGGCGTCCTTGAGCAGGGCCCGCGCGATGGCGATGCGCTGGCGTTCTCCGCCCGAGAGCCGGACGCCGCCCTCGCCGGTCGGGCTGTCGAGCCCTTGCGGCAGGCGTCGGACGATCTCGTCGACCCCGGCGAGCCGGGCCGCCTCGGCGATCTCTTCCGCGTCGGCATCGGGGCGGCCCATGCGGATGTTCTCGGCAATCGTGCCCTCGAGCAGATAGGTGTCCTGGAAGATCTGGCTGATCTGCGCCGAGAGGACCTCTTCGGACATGTCGCGCACATCCACGCCGCCGATCGAGACGCGGCCGCGCTCGACGTCGAAGAACCGTGCAACCAGCCGCACCACGGTGCTTTTGCCCGATCCCGAGGCGCCGACGAGCGCGGTCATGCTGCCCGGCGCGACCCGGAGCGACAGGCCCTCCAGCACGGGCGCCGTGTCGGGTGAATAGCGAAAGGTCACATCCTCCAGCGCGACCGAGCTGTCGCGGGGGGGCTGGGGATGCTCGGCGCGGGGCAGGGGGCGGGCCTCGGCGATCTCCGTCAGTGCGGCAAGGTGGTTGCGCGCGCCGCGCAGCGCCTCGCCATATCCTGCCAGCTCGGTCATCGGCTCGATGAAGCGCTGCGCCAGCACCAGCGCAACGACCAGCGACAGCCCTTGCGCGGGCGTCAGATCGGCGTCGAGCAAGCGGAGCGCGACAAGGAGCATGGCCGCGAAGACCGCCTGAAGCGCCCAGCCGTTCAGCACGACCGAGGCGGTCGACAGGCGGATCAGCCGACGCACGGCCTGGCGCTGTCCGGCAAAGGCATCCATGAGAAACCGCGCGCTGGCCCCGTCGCCGCTGAAGGCGCGCAGCACGGCCTGGGTGCGGGCGAACTCCACCGCGCGCTCGCCGGTCCGGGCCGCCGCCGCGTGATAGCCGCGATCCGCGTCGCGCCCCAGCCGCGCGGCAAGCGCGAAGACGGCGACCATGAGGGGAAGCGCCGCCAGTGCGATCAGGCCGATCCGCGGCTCCAGCCAGAACAGCACCAGCGCAAGGCCGGGGGGCACCACCAGCCCGGTCAGGACCGGGGTGAAGACATGGGCGGGCAGCTGCGCCACCTCCATCACCCCCTGGGTCAGCGCATGGTTCAGGCGGCCGGTCGCGGCGCTGTCGAACCAGCCGATGGGCAGGCGCGCGACATGATTGCCAAGCCGCAGGCGGACCCCTTCGAGAACCGCGATTCCCACCTTGATGCCGGCCTGTTCGACCTGTCTGCGCAGGATCAGGCAGGCCAGCGCGCCCGTCAGCAGGGCGGCCAGCCAGGGCAGCGCGGCCGCCGCATCGCCCTGCAGCAGGCGCAGCAGAACGGGGACGGTCAGCGCGATGGTAATCGTGTTCAGCGCGCCCGAGGCCAGCGCCATTGCGGCGTAGTGGCGGAAGATCTTCACATCGTCGCCCAGCAATTTCAGGAACATGCGCATCATCGGGCGATCTCCGGGTCTTGGGTCGGGGCGGGCAGCTGCGATCCGCTCTGCGCCCAGAGCGTGGCATAGCGCCCGTTTCGCGCCAGAAGCGCCTCATGGGTGCCGGTTTCCGCGATGCGGCCATCCTGCAGCACCACGATGCGGTCGGCCCCGGTAACGGTTTCCAGCCGGTGCGCGATGACCAGCAGCGTGCGGCCCCGCGCCAGTTCGGACAGCGCCTTCTGAAGCGCCAGCTCGCCTTCGGCATCCATCGCCGAGGTCACCTCGTCGAGCACGAGCAGCGGCGGGTTGAGCAGCAGCGCGCGGGCGATGCTGACGCGCTGCGCCTCGCCGCCCGAGAGCATGGCGTCGCGCCCCAGGATGCTGTCATAGCCCTGCGGCAGGGCCAGGATGCGGTCATGGATCTGGGCGGCCCTGGCCGCGGCCGTCACCTCTTCGCGGGTCGCATCGGGACGGCCCAGGGCGATGTTGTCATGCAGGCTGGCATGGATCAGCTGCACGTCCTGCAGCACGAAGCCCATGCGCCGGTACAGCTCGGCAGGCACGATGTCGCGCAGATCGGTCCCGCCCAGCGTGATCCGCCCCTCGGTGGGATCGAAGAACCGCAGCGCCAGCCGCGCGATGGTGGATTTTCCCGCCCCCGAGGCGCCGACAATGGCGGTCATGGTGCCGGGCTCCAGCGTCAGGTCGATGTCCGAAAGGGTCTCGGTTCCGTCCTCATAGGCATAGCTGACCGCCTCGAAGCACAGCCGGTTTCCGTCGGGCGTCACGCCCTCGCCGGGGGGCGGCACGGGCAGGGTCGGGGTGTTCAGCACCGCGTCGATCCGGTCGGCTGCGGCGGTGGAATGTGCCAGCCCATGCGCCATGAAGCCCAGAAGCAGAAGCGGCGCCGAGACCCCCGGCGCGATCAGAAGGAACGGAAGAAGATCGGCCGGGGCCATCCATCCGGCTCCGATGAACAGCGCACCCGAGGCGAGCACGATGCTGACCACGGTGACGGGGGTGATCAGCGCGTTGGCCGTCGCCAGCGGGGCGACCAGCGGCTTCGTGAAGCGCAGGAACGCGTCCAGGAACCGATGCACCGCCCCCGAATAGGCCTCATGCGCCTCGCCGGTCTTGCCGAAGGTGCGCAGGACCGGCATCGCCCTGCCGAACTCTCCCACCGCATCGCCGATCGCGGTCTGGGCCGAGACATAGCTTGCCATGCGGTCCGGGCCGATGGATCTGCGGGTGGCGCCGAAAATGAGGTAATAGAGCGGGAAGGGCGCGAGGCTGACGATCGCCATGCGCCAGTCGACAAGGGCGAGGAACGCTGCGGCGGCGGCGATGGCGCCGAAGCAGCGCGCCCGCGTGGTGAAATAATGCGCCGAGAGCTCGTGCAGCGTGTTCATGTCGTCCTGCAGCGCCCGCTTGACGCTGCCCGAGCTGCGCGAGGTGAACCAGCCCAGCGGAACCTGCGTGAGACGCTCGGTCAGGCGGTTGCGCAAGGTGTCGGTCAGGGAATTGTCGGCGAGGTGGGCCAGGTATTCCGCCAGCGTCAGCAGGGACAATCCGACGACGAGCGCCGCGATACAGATCGTCGCGACGGTCAGCACCGGCACCGTCGCCGCGGCCTCGGGCAGGCCAAGCGCCTGACGCCCGATCAGGGCGATCCCGGCCAGCGGCACAAGGGTCAGGATCTGCCCGGCGCCGGCAAGTGCGGCGGCCAGGCGCAGCTGCATGCGAATCGGCGCCAGGAGGCGGGTGATCGGCGGGGTGGAGGGCCCGGCGGGGCCATTGGGCTGTGTTGTCATGTCACCAGGCATTCAGTCGATGGGCGCGCCGCCCGGGGGGGTGGATTTTCTATAGGGTCCATAAACTAAACATGCAAGAAAGACCCAGAGAAACACTCGGATATGAAAGGCGGGCTGTTTGTCAGACTGTGGCGCAGGCGTTACCTTCGTGTGATCACGCTTTGCCGCGCAATGGAGATGCCGCGATGACCGATCCCAAGCCCAGACCCGGCCGAGGCCGCCCGCGGACCATCACCCGCGAGCGGGTTGCCGATGCCGGCATCGCCCTGGGTCTGGCGCAGTTGTCCGTCGTGGGCGTCGCGGCCGCTTTGGGGGTCACGCAGATGGCGCTTTACAAGCGTGTCGGCGGCCTCGAAGAGCTGCGCAGCCTGGTCGCCGAGGAGGCCTTCCTGCGCTGGCCCCTGCCGGACCCTGAAGAGGATGCGGATCTCGAGGCCTATCTGCACCGTTTCAGCCTCAGCCTCTGGCGTCTGGTGCACCGGCATGCGGGGATTGCGCCCTACCTTCTGCGCCGCGACTGGATCACCGATGCGATGCTGTGCCACACGCAAGAACACCAGGCGCGGGTGGCCGAGTGCTTCGGGCTGACAGCGGCGCAGTCCAGTCGGCTGGTCTTTACCGTTGCCTATCATTGCTGCGCCATCGCCGATACGTCCCGGTCGGAGGCGCCCTCGGAGGCACCGGACGGGGAGAAGATCGAACCGTTGCACGAGTTCGGCCTGAAGGCGCTGATTGCCGGAGCGATCGCGCTGAGCGGGGATGACGGGTGAGCCCGGCCGGAAGGGGCGTGTCGGTGGCGCCTGTCTCCGCCGGAATGAGAGCTGCGACCGGCTCGGCCCTCCAATTTAGTTTATCTTAATAAACTAATTGACAGGTAGGATTTCAGACGGCATCTACGGAGCATCTGACGCGTATGGATCGGTGCCCCAGTGCATCCATGCCGTCAGGTCGACGAAGGTTACGTGCCAGACTGCAATTCCGAGAGCCATGGGCGCCGCCCGCCACCGATGCGTTGAAGCCTCCCTTCGTCCGATAGCCAGCTTCCGATAGCCAGCTTCTGGTTGCCACAGGGTGTGAACGGGATTCTCGACAGGCCGGAAATCCAGCGAATATCGGAAGATGCCGCGCGACCCCGGAGCGGGTTTCGCCGGTCGTGACCGCCATCGTGATGTGGCGGCAGGCATCGCGCGGCAGATCCGGCCGCGCGCCGGTTGGCTCTGTTTGTCCCGGAGAGACACGACATCCCAAGAAACAGTCAATATTCGGGACGAACATGATGCAAATACGTCTTTCCAGCCGCGCGGCGCTCATGGCCAGCGCGCTTGTTGCCCCGGTCTGCATTGCGCCGGGGACAGCCCTTGCCCAGCAGGGCCCCGACACGGGCTATTACCTGGGGGATATCATCATCCGCGGCAATATCGCGGAGCGGTCCCTGAAGGATACCTCCAGTTCGGTCAGCGTTCTGGGGGATGAGGAGATCGAGGAAAAGTCCGCATCGGGGACGGTCAACGAGGTCATCGCCGACACGCCGAACGTGCTCATTCCCGGCTCTACCAGCGCGCCCATCATCCGGGGGGTCGACACCGACGGCCCGCTGATCGGCGGCAACGCCTATCTGGCCAAGCCGCTGCCACGCGCGACGATGAGTATCGACGGGCGCTATGTCTCTTCGGTGGAGCTTGGCGCCGGCGGCGGCACGACCTGGGATGTCGAGTCGATCGAGGTGTTCCGCGGGCCGCAGACAACCTCGCAGGGGGCCAACGCGATCGCGGGCGCGGTGGTGGTGACCACCAAGGATCCGACCTTCGAGCCGGAATATTCCGCTCAGGCGGTCTATGGCAGCCGGAACAAGCGCAGGCTGTCCTTCGCGGCCTCCGGCCCGCTCAGCCAGGATTTCGCGGCGCGGCTTGCGCTGGATTACACCGGTCGCGACACCTTCGTCGATTACACCCACCCGGATTTCACCGAGCCGGATTTCGACTATGATTTCGCCTCGCTGAACGGCCGCCTGAAGCTTTTGTGGGAACCGGCGGATATGCCGGGGCTGCGGGTCAAGCTGACCTATTCGCATACCGATCTGCACCGTCCCAGCAACGAGCAGGTGACCAAGCCCTATCGCGACCTCGATAATGCGAGTGATTACCAGGACTACATGGATGTGATCGCGGACGGGGTGGTGCTGGATACCCAGTACGACTTCGACAACGGGATACGGCTGTCGAACCAGCTTCAGTATTCCGAAGCCGACTATGATTTTACCTTTGCCGCCCCCTATTCCGGCACCGCCGCGCGCGATTCCGCAACGCTCAGCAACGAGCTGAAGCTGACCCTGGGCCAGGGCGAGGATATCTGGAGCGGTGTTCTGGGGGTCTATTTCTCCGATGAGGATGCCGATGCGGATTTCGCCAACAGCTATGAGGGGGTCCCGTTGGGCAGCGCCGATCTGTCCTACCGGACCCGCAGCCTCGCGCTGTTCGGCGAGGCGACCTGGCGCTTTGCCTCCGACTGGGCGCTGACCGGCGGGCTGCGCCTGCAACAGGACAGGATCGAAATCGAGGGCAAGACCAGCTATGTCGTGGACGAGAGGCTCGATTATGACGAGACCTTTACCGAAATCCTGCCGGCGCTGACGCTTTCGCATGACCTCAATTCCGACTGGACGCTGGGCGCCACGGTCAGCAAGGGCTATCTGCCCGGCGGCTCGGGCACCAATTTCCATGGCAAGGAGTATTACGAGTTCGACCCCGAGACGGCTTTGAATTCCGAGATCTTCCTCCGGGGGAGCGCGCTTGACGGGGCGCTCGATGTCTCAGCCAACCTGTTTTACACCAAATACAGGGATATCCAGCGGTCGGTGATCAACTGCCTGAACGCCGATTGCAGCGTGACGCAGGGCTCGATGATCGTGAACGGCGAGCGCGCCCATGCCTATGGCTTCGAGTTGAGCGCCGATTATCAGGCGAGTTCGACCTTGCGCCTGTCGGGCGATATCGGGGCGTTGCAGACCGAGGTGACCGAGTTCAGCGATCATGACGGCACCAAATACGAAGGCAACGAGTTCGCGCGCTCTCCGGGCTATTCTGTCGGACTTGGCGCGGCCTGGGACATCACGCCGGATGTGACGCTTCAGGGCGACATGCGCTATGTCGACGGCTATTACAGCGACGACACCAATGAGCCCGCTGCCGAGGTCGATGGCTATGCGCTTGCCAATATGCGCCTGAGCTACCGCCCGCGCGACGGGGTCGAGTATTTCGCCTATGTGAATAACGTTTTCGACAACCGCGCCGCGCTGTCGGTCAGCACGAACGACGCGGCGGAAATCGCCCAGCCGCGCGAATTGGGCCTCGGCCTCCGGGTGACGTTCTGAACGCCTGCGCGCAGGCCGGGTGGTCCGGTCCGCGCGCTGGTTTCGCCTTGCAGCGCGGCGCCCGCCCGGGCGCCGCGTTTTTCATCTCGGGCGATGGCCGCCGCCCGGTGGGCAACGATGTCCCTGATCCCCAAGGTTTGGTATGTTATAAGGTCGTTCACCCCCGCGAGCGGAGGCAGGCTGTCGAGGGCTGCTGTCAGCGCGGCATGGCGGGGTACTCCTTTCCCAAGATAGCATGGAAAGAAGGCTAAGTAGACAGTTCGGGCGCACGGTGTTGGAGGAGGTCTCCCGCGTGAAGATGTGCGCGGTCCTTTACTAGTCCGTCGAGGCGCTCCTCGCCGGCGTACAGCCGGTCGAACTCAGCATCCAACGAGCGCAGCGCATCGTTGACGACGGACCTGATCTTGCGCAGCAGATGCCTTGCGGTATTGTGCTCCTCGAGATCGACGTAACTGAATAGCGATCCCGTCACCTTGTCCGATCCGTGCATCGCCGTCTCCGACCCTGCCGTGGTGGCGATGAACCATGTTCCACGAAGGGCGTCGAGGCCGGAGTTTTTCAGCAGCCTGTTAGGAGATCTGGCAGAGAAGTGGCGCTGAATTCTCATTCTCGGCGGCATTTTGAAATTCCGCCACAATCTCGCTAAGCAAATTTGTTGCGGCGGTCAAAGCTGTCGTTGCAGCAGACGTTTCTTCAAACATTGCTGCATTCTGCTGTGTAAGCTGATCAAGCTCACCCATGGTATGTTTCAAATCGGCGATTCCTTGTGAGTGGGTCCCGACCGTCGATGCAATGTTCTGCATGGAGTCAGATGCCTTGCGCACCGCTTCTAGAACACCACGAAGGACGGTGCCGGCGTTGTCGACGAGTTCCACACCGTTTTGAACCTGCCGGGCGCTATCGTTTATGAGAGCACTGATTTCGCGGGCCGCATCCGAAGAACGGCCAGCAAGCGCACGAACTTCCGATGCGACAACAGCGAAGCCTTGACCGGCCGACCCCGCACGCGCGGCCTCGACCCCGGCATTGAGCGCAAGGAGGTTGGTCTGAAACGCTACGTCTTCAATCAAATCGACAACTGACAGGATCTGGCCTGAGCTGCTCCTGATTTGACCCATTGCGTCCAACGCACCGTCGACTACTTTCATGCCGTTTTCCGCATCGGCTCTCATCTCGGCCGTCGTCATCGCGACCTGCCGGGCGTCTTCTGATGCGGAGGACATGACCTCACTGATTGCATCAATACGCGAGGTCACACTTCCCAGAGCGTGCGCCTGATCCTCTGTCCGTTTGGCAAGTTTCTCGGATGCCGAGGCAATGTTTCTTGTATCCGACTTGATTGAATCCGCGTTTTCCTGGACGCTGAACATGGCGGCCGACAACGAGTTGACAGCGCTGTTGAATTCGTTCCGCAGCGGTTCGAACTGATCCGGAAAGATCGTCTCTATGCGTGTCGCAAGGTCCCCTTTGGCCAATTTGGTCAAAGCCGCGCTGAACCGCTCCATGACATTGAGCTGCTCGGCTTCCTTTTGGGTCAAATTCAGTTGCAGCTCTTGAGAGCTTGCCAACGCATCGGATAGCCTTGCTGCCTCTTGCTCGATCTGGTCACGCTGACTGAGCTGCATGCGCAAAAGGTAAAGCAGACCTCCGGTTTCGGCTACCCACACGGTGCCGTGTAGCGCCAGGCGCCCCAAATCAACCAGCAAGCCGCTACTCGGATAAATCAGCGTCGGCAGAAAAAACGTCAGCAGTGCGTGATGAACAATGACGATTCCTGAAGCGGAGAGAAGCGCCCGCTGGTCCTGCAGGATAACCAGTACCGCCAGCACGGCAAAATAGATCAGGTGGGAGTCAAGTTGCCAAGGGTTTCCGGCCAGTGCCGCAGTCAGCAGAGGCAATTGACCCATCGCACCAAGCGACACTGCGATCCGCGCCATACTCCCGCCACGGCGCTGAAGGCCGATGGTCACCGCGGCAATCGCGAGAGACATCGCCAGAAACGGCCACGGAGACAAGCCCGCCAACCAAGCACCGATCGCCGGAACGGGCGTTAGCAGAACGTTGAGATAGCCAATCAGGCGTAGACCTTTTGCCTGCGCAATTTCCAGGGAAGAGGTGGAATCGGCCATTTTAAACTCCACAAAGTTGCGCTGCGATCGCGCCGTCGAGGACCAACCATGCACCTTCGGTTTTCAGACGCTCGGGAAAGTCCTCTGGATGGTCGTCTGCAACGGCGAGCAGGGCGAACGGCGCGCGCGTCGGGCCGATGGGGCGTCCGCCCGCACGCCGCAGGATGTCAGGCAAGCCGTTCATGGGGCCGACAACAAGAAGTGTGGTCGCTGTTTGAATGGGACGACCAGTTAACGCCAATACGGGCGCCGCGACCAAGGGCCCCAGGATCAAACATATCATTGCGACGACGCGCATCACGACCTTCCCAAAAGAATCACTCGGTCTCTTAGAGATAGGGTCGTGTAATTACCTTGCGATTAACATTCTGCCTAGCAGGTCGTTGAAAAGGATCCGTTAGAGAAACACTTTCCACGGAATTGTCGATTTGTTTGCGAATTGGGGTCTCGGGTTCGGCCCGAATGCTCTCTTTTCGGCTTCAGGCAGCGAGCAGTTTCGGCAATCCTCGCGAGATTGCAGGTCGTCATCGAAAGCGTGAATCGGTCCCGTACGCGCTCGATGCCGCGATACATGGTCTGCGCCATGCCGCCGATGGCTTCGGCCAAGCCGAAGGGGTCCTCGAACTTCTTCCGGCGCCTCTCAGATTTCGCATAGTCTGGGTGCCGGCTGGTTCTGCCATCGATTGGGGAGTGGCGAGACTTCTGTGCGACAGGCAGTGTGAACGCCGTCTGGTGCAGCTCGGCGACAAAGCCGACGATGCCCCAGCCACGGCAACGCGCTATCGAAACTGCGCCATTCAAGTTTCTAGGTTACCGGTCTGCGTCATGCCAGATGCAACATAGCCGCCATCGACGGTTAGGACTTCGCCGTTTACATATGACGCTGCGGGGCTTGCAAGAAAAGCGACCGCTTCGGCGATATCCTCTGGCTGGCCACGACGGCGCGCCGGGATCATCTCCAGAACGCGCTTCCAGGTATCTTCGCTATAGGCCGCCAGCGTCATCGGGGTTTCGATAATTCCCGGCGCGATGGCATTTGCCGTGATGCTTCTGGAGCCCAGTTCCAAGGCAAATTGCCGTGTGAGACCGATGATCGCGGCCTTCGACGTCCCATAGGCGGTCCGTCCGACACCGGCGCGCAGACCGGAGATGGAGGCGATGTTTATGATCCGGCCATAACCGCGCTCTGCCATGCCGCGGGCGATATGCTGGCTCACCCGAAAGGTGCCGGTGACATTGACATCCATGATCCTGTTCCAGCTCTCGGGGGCGAAATCCAGAAGCGGCTCGACCAGGATGAGCCCGGCGCTGTTCACCAGAATGTCGATGGGACCAAGCTGCTCTTCGGCCTGTGCAACGACGCCTGGCAGAACGCCGGCATCCGCGACATCATGGGCAAGCGCGATTGCCTCCCCCCCTTGCGACCGGATCGCCTGCGCGACCTCTTCGGCCGCCTCGAACCTCAGGTCGGCCACGGCCACGCGGGCCCCGAGGGCCGCCAGCCGCAGGGCGCTGGCACGCCCGATGCCGGAGCCGCCGCCGGTGATGAAGGCGGTGCCGTAATCTGTGCGCTGTGTCATGGGGATCTCCTGTCTTATCGGGCCATCATCGTGTCGGGCAGCCAGGTGATGAGCGCGGGGAAGGCGAACAGCAGGACGATGGTCACCATCTCGATCGCAACGAACCAGAGTGCGCCCCGGAACACATCCGGCAGGGGCGTTTCGCGGTCGATGCCCGCGATCACGAAACAATTGAGGCCGACAGGCGGCGTGATCAGCCCGATCTCGCACATTTTCACGCAGAGAATGCCGAACCAGATCGGATCGAAGCCAAGCCCCGAGACCGTTGGAAACACGATGGGCAGGGTTATGACCATCATCGAGAAGGCATCGAGGAACATTCCGAGCGGGATATAGAGCAACAACAGCACGGCGACGATCAGATGGGGCGGGATGCCGCTTTCGGTGATGGTCTCGGCGATCATCTGCGGCACCTGAACGAGGGTCAGGAAAAAGCTGAAGATACCCGCGCCGATCATGGTGAAGAGGATCATCACCGTGGTGGTGGCCGTCGAGCGGAAGCTCTCGGACAGGTAGTGACCGAGATGCCCGCGCGCCGATTTCGCGAAGACCAGCATGAACAGGGCGGCCAGCGCACCTATGGCACCGGCTTCGGTCGGGGTGACGAGGCCAAGGTAAATCCCGCCCAGCACGATCGCGAACAGGACGACCACCTGCCAGGCCTGCGTCGTCGATGACAGCCTCTCCCCCCAGGAGGCCTTGGGCGCGCGGGTGGAATGGTGCTGCACCCGGCGGCCGATCAGGGCGACGCCGATCATGAAGGCGGCCGTGGTGATGAGGCCGGGGATGAACCCGGCGATCAGCATCTTGCCGGCAGAGACTTCGGTCAGGGCGGCGTAGAAGATCAACAGGACAGAGGGCGGGATCAGGACGCCCAGCACGCCACCAGCCGCCACCGCCCCGGCCGAAAGGCGCGGATCGTAGCCCTTTTCCTTCATTTCGGGGATGGCGACCGCCCCCACCGTGGCCGCCGTCGCCACCGACGAGCCCGAGGTCGCGGCAAAACCGGCAGAGGTCAGGATGCTCGCCATTGCCAGCCCGCCGCTCAGATGCCCGACCCATTTATTGGCGACATGGAACAGGCGTTTGCCGACCTGCGCATGATGCGCGAAGGCCCCCATGAGGATGAAAAGCGGGATGACCGTGAGCGCGTAGTTGGCGGTATGGCTGAAGGAGAAGGATTTCAGCCGCGCAAGCAGGAAGCCCAGGTTTTCCACCATGACGATGCCGAAGGCCCCCGAGAGCGCCAATGCGGCGAAGACCGGAGCGCCCAGGGCCATGAGGAAGAAGATCAGCCCGACGGCGAGCAGGGTGATGAGCGTCACATCCATTGTCGATGTCCTGTGAAATGCTGGGTCGCGATCCCGGTGACATGCCTCCGGGATCTCTCGGGCCGCGTCCTGCTCATTGCAGGGGCTTGTCTCCCGGGCCGGAGCGCAAGCTGTCGATATGCGGCAGCTCGATCTGCTTCAGCGCGATGCGCAGGCTGTGAAGGGCAGCTTGCAGCGCCGCAAACCAGAGCCCCCCGGCCACCGCGATCTTTGCCCACCAGATCGGCACCTGGAAATACCCCCAGCGGAACTCCCTGATCGAGAAGGAGTAAGCCGCCTCCTGTGTTGCGGGCCAGGCCAGCATCAGGAAGGTCAGGGCGGCAAACAGCCAGGCCAGTGCCGTGCATCCGCGCGAAAACGGCCCGGGCAGGGCATCGGTCATCATGGTGACCCGGATGTGACCGTCATCGAGCAGGGTCGCCCCCAGCCCCATGAAGACCACCATCACCATGGACATTTCCGTCATCTCGAAAAGCCCCGGCACGGCACGGCCGAAGGTGGCGCGGGCCACCACATCCACTGTGATGGCCACCATCATGAAGGCGAGGAACCCCAGCGCCACCCATGATGTGATCCGGGCAAGTCCGTCGAACAGGCGGTTCAGGCGTGCCAGCATCGACTTACAGGTCTGCCGCGATTTCGATCGGGCGCTTCATCGTTCCGGTGCCGGCGTGACGGGCGATCGCCTCTTCGACCACCGCCTGCATGGCCGCACCGTCGATCCCGTTGGGCCTGGCCACGGTCTCGATCCACTTGTCGACCTGTGCGGGCTGGACAAGCGCCTTGGTCTGCGCCTTTTCCTCGTCCGACAGGGAGGCGAACACCACGCCTTCGGCAACCGCCTTGCGAACGTAATCGGCCAGCACCTTGTTGTAGATTTCGGCAAATTTCCCGCCATACAGCTCATCGGCCAGATCGGTGCAGATCTGTTGCTGTTCGGCGGGCAGGCCCTCCCAGACGCGGCGGTTCATGATGGTGACGGCGGGGGCGTGCGGGCCGTCGCCGATATCGTAGAAATTCGGCGCGATCTCATGCAGCTTGTAGGCGACGGCGGTGACGAAATCGAAGCCGTAGACCCCGTCCAGAACCCCGCGTTCGAGCGCCTGATAGACCTCGCCCGCCGCCATCGGCACGGCAATGCCGCCGAGGCTTTCGATCACATCCGTGGCGACGCCGTAGCCGCGGATCTTCTTGCCCTTGATATCGGCGATGGAGCTGATCGGATCGCGCATCACCAGGGGCGCGTAATTCCAGTTGGTCCAGTAAAGCACCTTGCTGCGGTGGCGCTCTTCCCATTCCTGCCGCAGCGGCGCGAAATTCTCGTAGACATCGCGGCAGACGAGTTGCAGCTCATCGGCGCGGTCCATGCGGAAATACCACTCGAGGCCGCGCGTGACCGGCAGCTCGGCCTGGTAATAGCCCGGCGCGATCAGTGTCATTTCGCTGGTGCCGTCGCGCACCGCGCCCAGATGCTCGCCGACCCTGTTGAGGCTGCCGGCCCAGTAATACTTGATGCCGATGTCGCCATCGCTGCGCTTGGCGAGTTCCTCGAGGAACCAGCGGTCGACCCAGGACGGGCCGGCCGTCTCGCTGACATAGCTGTCGAATTTCAGCGAGGTCGCGGCATTGGCAAGCCCGGGCAGGCCCGAGATCAGCCCCGCCCCTGCGAAAGCCCCCGTCGATTTCAGAAAGTCACGTCTTTTCATGGGTGTCTCCTCCCTTTGGGCCGGGCTCCTCCTGCCCGGTATCGTTTCTCGGCCTATGCCGTGGCGGTCGCGGCGCCTTTGCCGGACCTCAGATCGGATTTCAGAACCTTGCCGTAGCTGTTCTTCGGAAGTTCCTCGACGAACAGGTAGCGCTTCGGCCGCTTGAAGGCCGCGATCTGCTGGCGGCACCAGCTGTCAAGCTCGGGCACGCTGGCGCTCTTGCCGGGTTCGAAGACGATATAGGCCACGACCTGCTCTCCCCAGTCGGGCTCCGGCTCGCCGATCACGGCAATTTCGAACACTGCCGGATGGGCCAGCAGCGCCTCCTCGACCTCACGCGGGTAGATATTGGTGCCGCCGGAGATGATCACGTCCTTGGAGCGGTCGGTCAGGTAAAGAAAGCCGTCCTCGTCGAGATGGCCGAGATCGCCGGTGCGAAGCCAGCCATCCTGCAGCGCCTGTGCGCTGGCCGCTTCGTTGCGCCAATAGCCCGTCATCACCGTCGGCCCCTGCACACAGATTTCTCCGGTATGACCGGGGGGCAAGGCGGTTCCGTCGGGGCCAAGAACGGCAAGTGTCACCGCCCCCTGCGCAATGCCGACCGAGGCGCGCCGCGCACGCCAGCGCGGGTGGGACTGATCGGCCACCAGATCACGCGGCAGCACGGAGATTGTCATCGGCGTCTCGCCCTGGCCGTAGATCTGCACGAAACGCGGTCCGAAACAGGCAAGCGCCTCGTCGATGTCATGGGCATACATCGGCCCGCCGCCATAGATGATCGTGCGGAAGCCGGTGCCGTCATGGCCCTGCTGTTTCGCCGTGGCGATCAGGCGCTTGACCATGGTCGGAGCGGCAAAGAACACGAGATTGCCGCGGGTCTTGGCAAGCGCGATGATCTCGTCGCTGTCGAAGCCATGGGAGGCGGGCACGAGATGTGCGCCTCCGGCACGGATTTGCGCGAACATGTAGAGCCCCGCGCCGTGAGACATCGGAGCGGCGTAAAGCATGTGATCCTCGGGCCGGGCGGTATCGACATCGAGCGCATAGCACAGGGTCATGTGCCGCAGATTGTCATGGCTGAGCATGACGCCCTTGGGGGTGCCCGTCGTGCCCGAGGTGTAGAACAGCCAGGCCAGGTCGCGATCTCCGACCCTGGCGGGCGGCACGATCTCCTTTGTGCCGGCGACGTGGCTGCCGAGCGCGACCTCGCGGATGTCCTGTCGATCGGCGAAGACCCTGCCGCTTTCGGTCAGGGTCAGGGCCGCGCCGGAATCGCGAATAATCCACTCGGCCTCGCGCGGATGCAGTTTGCAATTGACCGGCACGACGACGGCTCCGAGCCACCAGCAGGCATGCAGCAGTTCGATATATTCCGGGGTGTTCTTGGCAAAGATCGCAACCCGGTCGCCCTTTTCGATCCCGTGCACCGCCTGCATCCAGGCGGCCCGGTCGCAGGTCGCCTGCAGCAATGCGTGATAGGTCTGGCGCAGGCTGTCGCCCTCATAGAGCGCCGGGCGGGAAGGCCATGACAAGGCTGTCTGATATAGCCAGTTCGCGATGTTCATCGTCTTCGAAATCCTTGGAACGTCTGGTGTCAGGCGCGGTCGGCCTGCAGGATCGTGGCGTAATTGGCGACGGCGGCACCGCCCATGTTGAAGGTCAGCCCCCATTCCGCGCCCTTGCGCTGCATGTCGCCGGCGCGTCCGGTCAGTTGCCGGAACGCCAGGGCATTCATCGACACGCCGGTCGCGCCCACCGGGTGCCCCTTGGCCTTGAGCCCGCCAGAGAGGTTCACGGGGGTACGGCCATCGGCATGGACCCTGCCGTCATCGAGAGCGCGCGCGCCCTGGCCTTTCGGTGCAAGCCCCATGGCCTCGTAGATGAGCAGTTCCGCCGGGGTGAAGCAGTCATGGACCTCCGCGAAATCGAGATCGTCGACAGTGATGCCCGCGGTTTCATAGGCGCGGCGAATGGCGCGTTCCGGCCCCTCGAAAGCGACGAAATCCCGGCGGCTCATGGGCAGGTAATCGGAAACATGTTCGGCGGCGGCGATCCGCACGCGGGCGGTGGCGTCCCGGGCATGGGCGTCCGCCGCACTCAGGACGATGGCGGCGGCACCATCCGTCACCAGCGAGCAATCGCTCAGCCGCAAGGGGGGCGCGATCAGCGGGTTCTTGTCGCTCACCTCGCGACAGAACTCGTGGCTCAGCGGCTTGTGCATATGCGCCAGAGGGTTCTTCATCGCGTTTTCATGGTTCTTCGCCGCGATCCGCGCCATGGCGTCCATCGGATCGCCGTAGCGGTCGGCATATTGCCCGGCGGCGATGGCGAAGACCTGCGGAAAGCTCAGCGCCGCTTCCGCTGCGTCGTTCTGATACCCGGCTCCGGCCAGCGCGGCGGTGACATCGGCGGTCGGGCGATGGGTCATCTTCTCGGCGCCGACGACGAGGACGTTGCGGGCGCGTCCGGCGGTAATGGCATTCAGCCCGGCATGAAGCGCGGCGGCACCAGAGGCGCAGGCGTTCTCGCAGCGCGTCGCCGGTTTGAACCGCAGCTCGGGATGCGCCTGCAAGATCAGCGAGGAGGCAAAGCCGTCCGGCACCAACCCGGAATTGAAATGGCCGAGGAAGACGGCATCGATGTCCGCCGGCGGGATCCGAGCCTCTTCCAGCGCCTCGCGCGCCGCCTCTACGATCATACCCTCAAGCGTGTCTTCGAGCCGTCCGAAACGGGTGTGGCCGGAGCCGGTGATAAAGATGTCCTGCGTCATGTGTCGTCCTCCAGCCCCGACAGTGATGTGAAAAACGCATGGCAGATATTGGTGAAACTACGTAGAAATATACGTATCACTTACGTAGATGCAGATGCAGCGAAGGGGGCGACCGATGGCTTACGACCAGATATCCGACGCAGATCTCAACCTTACCGGCTTCATGGATGCGCCCATCGGTCTGATGGTGTTGTCGAACCGGGTGATCCAGCGAATCAATACCGAGATCGAACGGATCTTCGGCTGGACCCGCGACGAGCTGGAGGGCCGGTCGATCCGGGCGCTCTACCCCTCGAGCGTGGATTACGAGAAGACCGGCTCACGCTGGCGGCGCTGGCTTGACGAGCGTCCACGCTATACCGACGAGCGCTTCATGCAGTGCCGCAGCGGAGAGATCATCTGGACGCGGGCGTCCGGGCGGACCCTGACCCCGGGGGATCCCTTTCGGCTCATGGTCTGGACCTTCGAACATCTCGAGAACCGTCCGCCGAATTCGGCCACGCTGACCCCCCGCGAACGCGAGGTCGCGCGCTACATCGTGAATGGCTACACCAGCAAGGAAACAGGCCTTGCCATGGGCATCTCGCCACGGACGGTCGAAGTGCATCGCGGCTCGGTGATGAAAAAGCTGGGCGTGCAGAATGCAGCCGAGCTCGTAGCGAAAATGATCGTGCAAAACTGAACCCGACAGGGCGTTGTTGCGCAAATCAGCGTACGGGCTAAGGGTCCGCTTTCGCGTGGCGCTTCAGGTGATAGCCTCAATCTCGGCCCTTCCGAGGGCCGAGAAGCGGTTCATGAATGAGCCATGTCGCGCCATTGGTCCGATTGACCTGCCACGGGATTTTTCCTCCATCGTCGATTAGAGACTGGCTCAACTTGAGGACGGACAATGAAGCGAACGAGATTCACGGACGAGCAGGTCATCGGCATCCTGGCCGAGCACGAGGCAGGCGCGAAGTGTACCGACCTGTGCCGCAGTTCAAGCGTCGAGCAAACCGTCCGGAGGACCGTTTGTAGCGTCGAACAGCATGTCGGAGGGCACCTTACTACAACTGGAAGGCCAAGTTCGGCAGCATGACGGTATCGGAGGCCAAGCGGCTGAAGGTGCTCGAGGATGAGAACGCGAAGCTGAAGCAGATGCTGGATCTGGCTGCGATGAAGGACCTGGTTGCAAAAAAGTGATAGAGTCCGCCGTGAAGCGCGAAGCGGTCGCATACCTTCGGGCCAGTCACGTTCTGTCGGAGCAGCGGGCCTGTCGGATCGTTGGCGCGGATCGCAAGATGCTCCGCTATCAGGCGCAACGTGCTCCGGACACGGAGCTGCGATATCGTATTCGTGAGTCGGCCAATGAACGTCTGCGATTCGGCTAGCGGCGTCTGTTCGTGCTGCTGCGCCGCGAGGGCGCGCCTTCTGGCATCAATCGAATCCACCGGCTCTACCGCGAGGAAGGCCTGACGGTGCGCAAGAGAAAGGTGCAGCGCAAGGCCGTCGGGACACCGGCGCCAATCCTGGTCAAGGCGCGTGCGAACGCGCGCCGGTCGCTGGATTTTGTCCATGACCAGTTCGTCAACGGTCAGCGCTTCGGAGTGCTCAACGTGGTCGACGACGTCACTCGTGAATGCTTCGTAGCGATCCGTCGACCGCATGGGTCGATCCTCGATCTCGGGGCGCCGGGGGTCGCGTGAACTGACGGCGCTGCGACGCTCACCGTCGAGAGTCTCAATGGGCGGATGCGCGACGAGTGTTTCAACGAAACCAAGTGGCACATGCGCGGGTTGTGATCGCCGCCTGGGCAACGGACTACAACACCGAACGCCCGCATTCGGCCTTGGACTACCGGCCCCCATGACTGCGATATCCGAGGCCTTCGCTCTCTCAGGCCGCTTCCGTCAGTGCCTCACAGCGGCATATCCGCGTGGCAGGCCGGAGGATATTTTCACCTGATTGCAACCGCACGCGGAGGGGGCGCGCCGTCCCTGGCTTCGGGGGCGGGCGCGCTCAGGACGACCGTGTCGAGGCCGTCTGGCCGCCGGTTTCCTCGTCCGCATCGCAGAAGCAATAACCGTCGCCATGCACAGTGACGATCCAGCGCGGGTTCTTCGGGTCGTCCTCGATGCGCTTTCTCAGCCGCGCGACCAGCACGTCTATGGCGCGATCTTCATAGCTCCAGTCGCGGCCGCAGATGCGTGGCGTCAGGCGCTCGCGCTCCAGGACTTCGCCGGCATGGGTCAGGAATATGGCGAGCAGGCGCGTCTCGGACGGGCTCAGGCGCAAGGTCCGGTTGCCGAGCGACAGCGTGCGCGTCGCCGGATGCAGGCGGAACGGGCCGCGCGTGATCGGGCCGTCCATCGCCACGTCGAGCGAGCGCCGTCCCGAGGCGAGGAGGTTGCGGATGCGCAACCGGATCTCGTTGGCGTTGAAGGGTTTCGAGATGTAGTCGACGGCGCCGAGGCCGATCCCCAGCATGCGGTCCTGCTCGTCGCGCATCACCGAGAGCACGATGATCGGGCAGCGGCAGCTTTCCTGGACCCGCCGGATCAGCAGCAGACCGTCGCCGTCCGGCAGGCGCCGGTCCAGAAGCACCAGATCCCAGGCCGCGTTGCGGATCGCGGCCCGCGCCTCGTCCGAGGTCCGTGCCTCGCCGACATGGTGGCCGGCCTCGCCCAGGATCCCGCGCAGCATGGCGCGCGTGACGGCATCGTCGTCGACGATCAGGATCCGGCTGCGCGCGGGCGTCATCAGCATGGGTGCGCCTTCGCCAGTCCGGAGGCGCGCGCCGGTGCCGTGTCGAGCAGCGGCATGAGACGGCGGCGCCACAGGCCCAGATCGGCGGCCGGGGGATGGCGGCGGCAGCGTGTCTCGCAGGCCGCCAGCTCTTCGGCCAGGTCGACGAAGCCGAGCGTCGTGCAGCTGCTGGCCATGCGGTGCGCGATCTCGGCCGCCTCCTGGCCGTTGGCGGTGTCGAAGGCGCGCAGGAGCGCCGCGCGGTCGCTGCCCCATTGGGTTTCGAAGGCGCTTACCATGGTCCGCAGGATGCCCGGAGAGACGCCGTCGAGATCATGCGCCGCCTGCCTTGGGGGGCCGCTGTCCTGTCCCGCGCCGGTCAGCGCCTTGCGCAGCGCATCGGATGTGGCGGGTTTCGCCACCACCGCGTCGAAGGCGCTGCGGCCCCCGGAAATCAGCTCGGCATTGGCGGTCAGCGCGACCGCCCGGCGACCGGCCCCCATCCTGCCGCGCTGCGCGAGCTTGGCCAGAAGGTCGATGCCGTCGCCGTCGGGCAGGTGGTAGTCGATGAGGAAGACGTCGAACTCCCGATCGGCGACGCGATCCAGCGCCGTCCGGATCGAGGCCGCCTCGGCGGGCTCGGCGCCGAGGCGGCGCAGATGCTCGACCGTGACGAAGCGGCTGATGGCATCGTCATCCACGATCAGACAGCGCAGGCCCGTGATCGCGTCGGCCGGGTCGTCGGAGGCGAGGGCCGCGGGCACGGACGGGCGCCGGGCCGCGACCAGCGGGATCTCGAACCAGAAGGTCGCGCCGGTCCGGCGGTTGCAGAACCCGATCTCGCCCTCCATCGCGGTGACCAGCCGCCGGCAGATCGCAAGCCCGAGGCCCGAGCCCGAGGTCTCGCCCTGGCCGGGCGTGGTCGCGCCGAACGGCTCGAACAGGGTCTGGGCCACGTCGGGCGCGATACCGGCGCCGCCATCGCGCACCTCGAACCGCAGCCCCGGCCTTCGCCCCGTGGCGGCGCGGCACCTTATGGCAAGGGTGATGTCGGTGCGGGTGTGGCGGACGGCGTTCGAGATGAGGTTGGTCAGGACCTGCTGTGCCATCTCCCAGTCGATGTCGATCCAGGCAGGCAGGCGGGTCGTGGTCTCGATGCGGAAGTCGACGCCGGCATTGCGCGCCAGCGTCGTCGCGAAGCGGGCATAATCGTCAAGCACGGCGCGCAGGTCGACGACACGCGGCTTGGGCGCGGGCGGCCGGGCTTCGAGGCGCGAATAATCCAGCACCTTGTTCAGGGTCTGCAACAGATGCCGGCCGGTGACCTGGATCGCATCGCGATAGATCCCGATCCGTTCGGGATCGGAATCGCGCAACAGCTCGGCCGCGCCCAGAACGCCATGCAGCGGTGTGCGGATCTCGTGGCTCATCGTGGCGAGGAATTGCGACATGGCACGCTGCGCCCGCATCGACTCGTCGGTCGCGCGGCGGTGTTCGGTCACGTCGTGCAGGATCGCGACATAGCCGAGCCGCAGGTTCTGCACCGCGTCGTGGATCTGACGCACCCGCACGTCGAAGCAGAGCCGCCCCATGCGCGTGTCGATCCAGAGCGCGTCGCAGCCTTCGGGGTTTTCGCAGTTCCAGAGATCGAGGTCGCGCAGCGCCCGTTCCAGCGGCGCCTTTCGCGCCCGCATGGTGCTGAGATAGACGATCTCGCCCGCGCCGGCCTCGCCCACGAAAAGCTCGGCCGCCGCCTGGTTGCCAGTGATCAGCCGCCGTTCCCGGTCGAGCAGGAAGGCCGGATCGCGCAGGCTTTCGAACACCGCGAAGTAGCGGTCCTTTTCAAGCGTGACGGCGCGGTTGCGGGATTGCATGTCGCGCAGCCGCGTGTCGTCCCCGCAATCCGCCCAATGCGCCGCGATGCCGAGTTCCGCCAGATCGAAGAAGCCGCGCACCCGGTCGGCGAGTTCGGCCGCCCCGGCCGTATTCGCGTCCGCGCCCAGAACCTCCAGATAGATCTCGCGGAAATGCTTGAGGAACCCCAGGTAATGCTGCAGCGACACGCCGTGGGCGCGATGCCGGATCGCCACCTCGCGCAGCCGTGCGAAGCGGGGATCAGCCGCATAGTCGATCCGGGCATGCGGACCGTCCGAGGCGGCCTGGCCCTCGGGCAGGTAGGCGCCGAGGCTCTCGCTTACCGCGGCCACGGCCTCCTCCCAGGCGGCGCGGATGGTCGTGGTGAAGCGCGCATAGCCTTTCGCCCTGGCCCGCCTGATCGCGGCATCGACAAGGCTCTCGCTGATCTGCGCAAAATCCGCACACAATTGATCCGTGCGCGGCGTCGGTCCGATTTCCCGCGGCATGGCACCATCCGGGGCCGATTGCGGCACTTTCCCTCCTCGGAACGCGGCCCCGTTCTCCTCCCGCGTCGAGGATAGGCCGAGGTCTGGCGATGCGGCAAGCACGCAATCGAAAACTGTTACAAGTCACCCACGAATTTCTACATCTCCTCAAACACCGCGGCCCCGTCCCCGCTCTAGGCTCGATGCGAAGCCGAAACGACATAAGCCCCGCGCCATGAACAAGAAACCGGCCCTGAGGCCGGACCGGCGCGGAGCAGCAAGGGAGGGGATCGATGCTTCGTACCACGCGCCGCACCTTGATGCAGGGAGCGTCCCTTGTGGGCGCCGGGCTTTTCGCGGCAGGCCGCGGCTGGGCGCTGAACCGGCTTGAACCCATCGACGACACGCTGGCCGAGGAATATCCCTACCGCGACTGGGAGGATCTCTACCGCAACGAGTTCACCTGGGATTACGTCGGCAAGGCGGCCCATTGCATCAACTGCCTCGGCAATTGCGCCTTCGACATCTACGTCAAGGACGGCATCGTCATCCGCGAAGAGCAGCTTGCCAAATATCCCCAGATCAGCCCGGACATTCCCGACGCCAACCCGCGCGGCTGCCAGAAGGGCGCGATCCATTCCACCTCGATGTACGAGGCCGACCGGCTGCGCTATCCGATGAAGCGGGTCGGCGCGCGCGGCGAGGGCAAGTGGCAGCGCATCAGCTGGGACCAGGCGACCGAGGAGATCGCCGACAAGATCATCGACATCTACGAGAAATACGGCCCCGGCAAGCTGATGACCCATACCGGCTCGGGCAACATGTCGATGATGCGCATGGCCGCGCCCTACCGCTTTGCCTCACTGGTCGGGGGCGTGCAGCTCGACATCTTCACCGATGTGGGCGACCTCAACACGGGCGCGCATCTGGCCTATGGCAACGCGCTCGAAAGCTTTACCTCGGATGCCTGGTTCGGCGCCGACTATATCATGTTCCTGCTGTTCAATCCGGTCGCCACCCGGATCCCGGACGCCCATTTCCTGTGGGAGGCGAAGTGGAACGGCGCCCGCGTCGTGTCGGTCGCGCCCGACTACAACCCGTCCTCGATCCATTCCGATCTGTGGATGCCGATCAAGCAGGGCGCCGACCCGTTCCTGGCGATGTCGATGGTCAATGTCATCATCGAGGGCAAGCTCTACAACGAAGCCTTCATGAAGGAGCAGACCGACCTGCCGATCCTGGTGCGCAGCGATAACGGGATGCTCCTGCGCGAGGCCGATCTGGAGGAAGGCGGCTCGGACCAGGTGTTCTATCACTGGGACAGCCGGACCGGCGCGGCGGTCAAGGTCAAGGGCTCGATGGGTTCGGAGGAAAAGACCCTCGTTCTGGGCGATGTCGATCCGGCGCTCGAGGGCAGCTTCGAGGTGGGCGGAATCCCGGTCACGACGGTGTTCGAGAAGGTCCGGGCCGAGGCCGCCAAATACCCGCCCGAAGAGACCGCTGCGATCACCGGGATCGGTCCCGGGGTGGTGCGCGCCGAGGCCGAGACCTTTGCCCGGGCCAAGAAGGCGCTGCTGATGACCGGCTTCAATATCGGGCGCTATTCGAACGGCATCTATACGAGCTGGGCGCTGACGCTGATGCTGGCGCTGACCGGCCATGGCGGCCGGACCGGCGGGCTGGACACCTCCTGGATCGCATGGAACCAGCCCGCCTTGCTTGAGCTTGCGTTTTTCGACTTCAAGAAGCTGCCGCGGCTGGAGGCCGGGGGGCTGGGCGAATTCGTGCGCGGCGGCATGATGGAGCATTCGCGCCAGCACTACGACAACGACAAGCTCAAGGCGCGCACCGGCTTCGATCTCGACGAGTTGCAGGAGATGATCGACGAGTCGATCGATGCCGGCTGGATGCCCTATTACGGCGACATGAAGGGGCTGATCTCGATCGCCGACAACAAGTTCCGCCGCAACAAGAATGCCGAGGCCTATCGCGAGCGCATCCTCGAAGAGGTCGAGGAATTGTTCGTCGATATCAATGTGCGGATGGATTCGACCGCGCAATGGGCCGATTACCTGCTGCCCGCCGCCGCGCATTACGAGGCCTGGGATCTGCGCTCGATCGCCTTCCACCGCTTCGTCAACGTCTTTTCCCGGCCGGTGCCGCCGATCGGCGAGGCGAAGTCGGACTGGGAGATCATGGAGATCCTGACCCGGAAGATCCAGGAGCGCGCCATCGCCCGCGGCATCACCGGATACGAGGATGGCGATGTCACCCGCGACTTTGCCACCATCCACGACGATTACACGATGGACGGCACGCTGATGACCGACCATGACGTCGTCAGCTGGCTGGTCGAGAACGGCCCCGAATTCGCCGGCGCGACGCTGGAGGAAGGGGTCGAGCGCGGGTTCTTCGTGATGGGCGAGGATGCGGGCCCGACGCAGAAGCTGCGCCCAAGCGAGCCCTATCACGCCTTCCTGCAGCAGACCGAGGGCAAGGAGCCCTACAAGACGATGACGGGGCGGATCACCTTCTTCGTCGATCATCCCCGCTTCGTGAGGCTCGGCGCGACGGTGCCGACGGCCCGCCATCACGCCGGACGCGACGCCTCGAACTATCCGCTGAACTTCTTCTCCCCGCATACCCGCTGGGGCATCCATTCGAACTGGCGGAGCAACAAGTTCATGCTGCGCCTGCAGCGGGGGGAGCCGAACATCTATATCAGCCCGCAGCTTGCCGCGGCCAAGGGCATCGCCGACGGCGCACAGGTCCGCGTCTTCAACGAGCTGAGCTTCTTCTTCGCGCAGGCCAAGTTCTACCCCAGCCTGCCGCCCGATACGATCATGATGGAGCATGGCTGGGAGCCGCACCAGTTTCCGAACTGGCGCCCGATGAATGTCTGCATGGCGACGCTGTTGCAGCCGCTGGAGCTGGTGGGGGGCTGGGGACACCTGAACTTCTCGCTCTGGCACTGGAACGCCAACCAGCTTGCCCATGAAAGCAGCGTCGACATCGAACCCGCCTGATCCAGGCGCGCGCAACCTACGGGACTGAGTGAACCGATATGGTAAAACGTCAAATCAGCATGGTCCTCGACCTCAACAAGTGCATCGGCTGCCAGACCTGCACTTCGGCCTGCAAGCTGCAATGGACCAACCGAAACGGCCGCGAATACATGTACTGGAACAATGTCGAGACCCATCCGGGGCCCGGCTATCCGCGCAACTACGAACATTCGGGCGGCGGCTTCGACGAGGAGGGCGCGCTGAAGATCGGCATCACGCCCTCGGCCGAGGATTACGGCATCCCCTGGGAATACAATTACGAAGAGGCGCTGATGACCGGGACCGATCCCTGGCTGCGCCCGAACGTCAAGCCCACCTGGGGCGCCAACTGGAACGAGGACGAGGGCCGGGGTGAATACCCCAATTCCTACTATTTCTACCTGCCCCGGATCTGCAACCACTGCGCCAATCCGGGCTGTCTGGCGGCCTGCGCGCGCAACGCCATCTACAAGCGGCAGGAGGACGGCATCGTTCTGGTCGACCAGGAGCGCTGCCGCGGCTATCGCTACTGCATCACCGCCTGCCCCTACAAGAAGGTCTATTTCAACGAGCAGATCTCGAAGGCGGAGAAATGCATCTTCTGCTATCCGCGGATCGAGAAGGGCCTGCCCACCGCCTGCGCCAAGCAATGCGTCGGCCGCATCCGCTTCATCGGCTATCTCGACGACGAGGCGGGGCCCGTGCACCTGCTGGTCGAGCGCTACAAGGTGGCGATCCCGCTGCATCCCGAATGGGGCACCAAACCCAGTGTCTTCTACGTGCCGCCGCTGGCGCCGCCCCGGATCGGCGATGACGGCGAACCGACCGAGGAGACGCGGGTGCCTCTCGCCTATCTCAAGGAGCTGTTCGGCGAGGCGGTCGTGCCCGCGCTTGCGACGCTGAAGACCGAGCGCGCCAAGAAGCAGTCGGGCGCCGAAAGCGAGCTGATGGACACGCTCATCGGCTATCGCCACCCCGAAATGTTCAAGCTGAGCTGACGGGCCCATCATGACCGCACAGACCCGCCGCCCCCCGACCCATGACGATGCCCTGGCGCGCGCCCGCGCCGGGGAAAGCCTCTGGCGCCTCGGCGCGCTGGCCTTCGGCCATCCGGTCGAGGAATTCCACCGGGCGCTGCTCGACGGCAGCTTCCACGAGGCCGTCGATGCCGCCTGGTCGGCGCTGACCGGCCGGCCCTGGCCGCGCGAGGCGCCCCCGCCGCGCTTTGCCGATCTCGAGGCGGGCTATATCGCCGCCTTCGAGCATGGCCGGGGCGGCAAGCGGCTGGCCTCGCTTCTGGCCGGCGAGCACAAGGACTTGCTGGCCGGGCAGGCCCGCCCCGCCTTCATGTTGAACGTCGCCGCCTTCTATCGCCATTTCGGACTGAGGCAGGCGACGGCCGACGAGGGCCGCGTGGACGAGCCCGACCATCTTGCCTGTCTGCTCGAATTCATGGCGGTCCTGTCCCATCTCGAGGCCGCCGCGATCACCGGCGGCAGGGACCCGGGCCCGGTCCGCCGCGCCGCGCGCGATTTCCTGGTGCGCTATGTCGAGCCGATGCTGGCACTCATCGCGACAGCGCTCCGAAGACCGTCCGAGCCGCCGCTCGATGCGACGCTGGTCCGGCTGACCCGGGATCTGCACGGCTTTGCCGAAAGCCGGATCGCCGAGCTCGCCGCGCAGGTGGGACCTTACCGCTCGGCCGAGGCGCGGTCCGATGCCGCGCCCGATGCGGCCGCACATCAAAATCTCTGGGGATAGGAGGTGAGCATGCCCGGATTTCGGTTCTTCCTTGCCGCGACGGCGGCATTTCTGGCGACCTCCCCGGCGCTGCCGCTTTCTGCCGATAGCCTGAATGCGGGGAATATCCGGCTGATCGAACCCGGAGAGACAGTGCCTGTCATAAAGATCCCCGACGGCATCTATCTGCGCACGCCCAACGACCCCGATGACATCATCTGGGCGCGGGTGCCCGAGTTTCGGGTCGAGATGGTGATGGCGCCGCCGGTCCATCCTTCGGTCGGGCTGCGCTATCGCGACGAGTATCCGGAACAGGATCTGGTGGTACAGCTCGCGCGGACCTCGGAGCGCTTTTACGTGCGCCTCCGCTGGGTCGATCCGACCCGGGACATGTCGACCCTGCGGGACAGGTTCCGCGATGGCGCGGCCATCGAATTCTCGGAGTCCGATGACAGCGTGTCCTACATGATGGGGACGGATGCCGAGAGCCCGGTGAATATCTGGTATTGGCACCCCGACGGCGATCGCGTGGAATCGCTTGCGGCCGGCAGCCCGGGCAGCCTGACCCGGCTGGACCGGCAGCCGGTGACCGGGGCAAGCGAATATCGCGCCGGGCACGGTCCCGACGACAGTCAGTGGATCGTGGTCATGTCGCGGCCGCTTGCCAGCGAGGGCGATCATCAGGTCAGCTTCGAGCGCGACACGATCCCGGTGGCCTTCGCGCTCTGGCAGGGGGCCGACGCGCAGCGCGACGGGCTGAAGCTCGTCTCGCTGAACTGGATATTCGCGCGGATGACACCCGATGCCGCGCCCGCGCCGGGGAACTGAGACAATGGCACATCCGAACCTGAAGATCCCCGATGGCAGCGGAGAAGAATGCGGGCGGGGCCATGCCTGCGGCTTCTGCCCGCAGGAACAGACCTGCACACTCGACAAGCGCGCCCATAACAAGACGCTGGTCGAGGCGCGGCTGGGCGAGATCGGCCAGATCGTGCTGGTGCTGGGCAACAAGGGCGGCGTCGGCAAAAGCACCGTCTCGGCCAATCTCGCGGCCGGGCTGGCAGCGCGCGGCTTTCGCGTCGGCATGGCCGATGCCGATATCCACGGCCCGAACCAGAGCCGCTATTTCGGCTTTGCGGGCGAACATATCCGGGTGGATGCGCGCGGCCTTGCCCCCAAGCATTTCACGGACCCGGCGCTGCGGCACGGGCTCAAGGTCGGCTCGCTTGCCTTCATGCTGCAGGACGATGATGCGCCGGTGGTCTGGCGCGACGCCTACAAGCACGATTTCGTCCATCACCTGATGGGCTCGTTCGACTGGGGCGCGCTCGACTTCCTGATCGTCGACATGCCGCCTGGTACCGGCAACGAGCTGATCACGCTCACCGACCTGCTCGAAGGCTGCGATGTCGGCGCGCTGCTCGTCACCACGCCGCAGGCGGTCGCCCAGATGGACAGCCTGAAGGCGGCGCGGTTCTGCCTCGAACGCGGGCTGCCGGTCATCGGCTGCGTCGAGAACATGGCCGGCGTGGTCTGCCCGCATTGCGCCGGTGCCTTCCACCTCTTTCCCGAGGCGGGGCTGGGCGAAAAGCTGACGGCGCTCGGGATCCGGCGGCTCGCGCGGCTGCCGCTCGACCCGGCCATCGCCGCGGGCTCGGATGACGGGCGCCCCGTCGCGCTTGACCCGGATGCGGCACCGCCCGTCGCCGAGGCGCTGGCCGCGATCGTCGGGGCCTGCGCCGCACTCGGCAGCGCCGGGTTCCAGGATGCGGCGCTGCGCAGCCTCGACGCCGCTTTCGCAGAGAACCTCGAGGACGAGGATCTGGCGCGCGCGCTGGCCGCGTTGCCCGAGGCCGAGCGTGAACAGATAGGCCGCGCGCTGGCCGAGGCCCTGACGGAGGAGAGCGGTCGCTTTCACGGCGCGGCCTCGGTCCCGGGGGGCAAGGCATGAGCGGCGCGGTCCCCGCAGAGGCCGCCCTCAGCCGACGCAACCTGCTGCGCGGCAAGCTGGACGGGGGTCCGGCCGTCGCCGGTTGGCAGGACATGGCCGGGGCGCCGACGGTGCCGGGCGATGTGCTCTGGGCGGTGCATGCCTGTGGCGAGACGCTTTTCGTCGGCGGCGACGAGGGCACGATCCTGCAATTCGACGGGGCCCTCTGGAGGCGGAGCCGGCTTTCGGCCCGCGTTCCGGTCCATGCCATCGCGGGCGATCCCGAAACGGGGCTGCTGGCCGTGGGCTGGATGGGCGCGGTCTGGCGGTTCGACGGCACGGACTGGCGGCTCGAGCGCGGCTGCGAGGTCGGCGCGGATGGCAAATATGCTGCTTGCGCAGAGAATACGCCGCTTTTCGGTCTCGCCGCCGACGGCGAGGGGCGGTTCTGGGCGGTGGGCGACGAGGGCACGATCCTGCATTTCGACGGCGAAGGCTGGCATGCTGAGGCCTCGGGCACACGGTTTCACCTGCGCGCCGTCACGATGCTGGGCGATGGACGGGTGCTGGCGGCCGGCGCGAATGGCACGGTGCTGATCCGGGGCCATGACGGCGCGTGGTCGGCCGGGGATTGCCCCGTCGCCACGACGATCCACTCGGCGCTGGCGCTGGCTCCGGACGACGTGCTGCTGGCGGGCGGGCGCTATTTCCTGGATGCGGGCGGGTTCCGCGGCGATCTGCTGCGCTGGGATGGAAAGGGTTTTCGCAAGCTCGATCCCGGCCCGGGAGTGACACGTCTGCGCGCGCTGGCCGCGCTTTCGGGCGGGGCGCTGGCGGTGGGCGATCGCGGGCAGAGCTTTCGCATCGCGGGCGAGCGCGTCACGCGCCTGGCCGACGGCACGTCGCACGACCTGCTGGGCCTGGCGGTCACCGCTTCGGGCGCGGCCGTCGCGGCGGGCGATTTCGGCACGCTGCTGGCGGGCGACGGCGCCACGGCGCCTGCTCCCGTCGTCCGGACGCGGCCCGCGCCCTGCTGGGACCGGATGACGACCGGGACGGATCGGCAGATCTGGGCCGTCTGGCAGCATCCCGAAACGGGCACCGCCTATGCCTGCGGCGAGGAGGGTCTCGTGCTTCGGCGGGAGGGCGATGGCTGGGAGGCCCTGCCGCCGGTCGGTACGCTCGGCCTGCATGCGCTGGCTGCAAGCGAGGATGGCGGTGTTCTAGCCGCCGGGCAGATGGGCGAGATCCATCATTTCGACGGAACACGCTGGCGCAGGCATTTCGATCTGAAGCTCGACGTGACGATCCTGGCGCTCTGGAGCGACGGGGCCGGGACGATGATCGCCGCGGGCGACGAGGGGTTGGTCCTGCGCTGGACGGGCGAGAGCTGGACCCGGATGGTCAGCGGTACCCAATCGGCGCTCTACGCGCTCTGGGGGCCCGATCCCGAGCATCTTCTGGCGGTGGGCGATTCCGGGTTGGTGCTGCGTTGGAACGGCCGGAACTGGCAGGAATTCACCTGCGGCAGCGAGGCCTTCCTCTTCGGTGTCTGGGGCACGGGGCTCGACAACATCTTCGTCACCGGCCTTTCCGGCACGATCCGTCACTTCGACGGACAGGGCTGGCAGGCGGCGCCGACGCGGATGCGAAACGACCTTCTGGCGATCTCGGGCAAAGGGGCCGAGGCCGTCGCCGTGGGCACGGCGGGCGCGGCGCTGCGCCATGACGGCAAGGCCTGGCGGAGCGAGCCGACCGGGTTCGACGGCGGGCTGAGGGCCGTCAGCGCCACCGGCCCCGCGATCCTCGCGGCGGGCGACGGAGGCGCGATCCTGCGCCGCCGCGGGTCTTGGGGCGCGCCCTGAGGTGCGATGGAGTTGCTCCCGGATCCCGGACTTGGAGTTACAGGCCTCTCAGGGAATAATGATCCTGCCCCGAAGACGTGGACGGGGTCATGCCGCCATGCGCTCCATCTCGGCCGGTTATCCGTAACCTGTTGCGGAATGCAGTCGCCGTGAATGGCAGAAGCCCTCGATGTAGGCAAGAAGATCGCGGTACGCTTCATCCCTGATGGCGTAGACGCGGTGGTGGACGCGCTCGATTTTGTACATGTGAAAGAAGCTCTCCATCGGCGCGTTCTGCGTCTTCGGCCGATCCCCTGGATCTTCCGATCCGCTTTAGCGGACCGGCTTGAACTAGAGGCAATTCCCCTTTCGTCTCATCGAGGACGTTATCTTCGCTGCGGCATAGGATTGGCGATCCTCGTCCGATGCGTATCGGCCCCCGCGAACCGCGTATTGGATCGAACCGGATGCCGGGCGCGGACGTCTGAGGGCCATGTGGAGCGCTTCGCGCGCGATCGGGGCATGCAAGGTCTCGCGCATGCTCCGGCCAACGACCTTGCGCGTATGCATATTGATAGACGCGGCAAGGAAAAGCCAGTCTTCTCCGGTCCGAATGCAGGTCGGATCGGCCAGCCAGACGGGGGCAGGCGCGGTTGTCGTGAAGCTTCCACGCAGCCTGTTCGGCACCCATGAGGATCACAAAATGGTCCGGGGAAACGTTTTCACGAGGGGTGAGTAATCGTTGCGGCTGTCCGTTGTGCGAACGCGACGAGGGATCGCGGCCAGACGGACCCTGCGCTCGCGGAATGGAGCGCCGCGCACGGTCCGTTTCCAGCGGCGCGAACCGGCACATTCAGCGCCGCAGAACTGTTTCACGCAGCCGGTGTCCGTCGGCCACTTCGATGATCGTCAGGCCACTGTTGTGGTCCCGATCCACCACCTCGCGCTTGAACGCAGCGGGGAGATGACGGCGTTTCTTGCTTTCAATACAACACTCATGTCTTGGCTCGAAAGCCTATCAGGGCAGTCCACTCAGGCGCGGCAAGGCCCCTGCCGCGTACCGTCGTCCATAATCCGCCGTGTCGGCGGAAAGCGTCGTGCTTTTAAGTGGGCGGTCCACCTTTTCCGGTTGGCTGGCGACTGCCGCACTGGCGTCCCGCGCCTCCGGTCCGTCGCGCAGTGGCCCGACGGACCGGCAGAGGGAATATCTCCACGATATCTCCACGAAACCTCGGCGGTTAGTCCACCGGCCGATGCCAGTTGGTTGCAGTGTGAAACCGACGGGACGCAACATGGCACGCCGAAATATCCTGATCCTATCGTTCCTCGGCCTGATGGCCGGGACGCTTGCGCTGTTCCAGCTTGCCGATCGCCCCGATGCGGCCCCGGCAGAAGAGAGCGGAACCGAGATGGCAGTCCAGGTGACCGTCGAGACGATCCGGCCCGAGCCGATCGTGCTTGCGACCGAGTATTCCGGCCGGGTCTCGGCCGCTCGGCAGGTCGAGATCCGGCCGCAGATCGGCGGTCTGATCCTGGAAAGGCGCGTCGAGGAAGGAACGCGGATCTCGGCCGGCGAGGTCCTGTTCCGCATCGATCCGGCGCCCTTGAAAGCCGATCTGGCCCTCGCGGAAGCCGCGCTGATGCGTGCCGAAGCCACCGAGGCCCATGCCCGTCGCACCGTCGAACGCTCGGATGCCCTGCTTGCCAGGAAGGCCATCAGCCAGCAGAGCAACGATACTGCCCATACCGATCTGCGGCTTGCGATGGCCGGTATTGCGGAAGCGCGCGCCGCGGTGGAACACAAACGCCTCGACCTAGATTTCGCGACGCTGCGCTCTCCGATCGGCGGCTATGTCGCGGCGGGGCTGGCCGATGTCGGCGGGCTGGTCACGGTCGGCGGCGAGAAGGCCCTGGCGGTGGTGCAGGACCTGGACAAGGTCTATGTCGACCTGCGTTTGCCGGCAGACGACCTGGACGCGGTCATGATGGCGGCCGAAGAGGGGCTGGGACCGGTCCGGATCGTCAGGGACCGTGACGGGGCGGCGCCCCTGACCGGCGTGCTGAAATCCTCGGATGTCATCGTCGATCCGGGCACGGGCTATGTCAGCGTCCGTATCGAGACCGCGAACCCGAAGCTTGCGCTGCTGCCGGGCATGTTCGTGCGCGCGAAGCTTCCTCGCGGCGCCGTTCCCGATGCGCTGCTGGTGCCGGAGGACGCCGTCCTGCACACCGCAGGCGGCGGGACGCAGCTTGTCGTCGTCTCGCCGGAGGGCAAGGCCCGGCGCCGCGACGTTGTTCCGGGCGCGCGCATCGGCAACCGCATCATCATCGCCTCGGGCCTGACCCCCGGTGAGGTCGTGGCGATCCGCGGGCAGAACCGCGTGCCCGAGGGGGTCGCGGTATCGGTCGAGGCCCGCCCGGCCGAAACCTGATCCCGAAAGGCAGAGGCAATGTCCCAGTTCTTCATCCTGCGCCCGGTATTTGCCTGGGTGATCGCGATCTTCATCATGCTTGCCGGGATCGTCGCGATCCCGCGCCTGCCGGTGGCGCGGTTCCCCGACATAGCGCCGCCCAGCGTGAGCATCTTCACGACCTATGCCGGGGCCGACGCGCAGACGGTCAGCAACAGCGTGGTCCGTCCGATCGAGAAGGAACTCTCCAGCGTCAAGAACGTGCTCTATTACGAGAGCAGCATCGACTCGACCGGCGGCGCAAGCATCACGGTGACGTTCAAACCCGGCACCGACCCCGAGATGGCGCAGGTGGAGGTGCAGAACCGGCTGAAGAATGCCGAGGCCCTGCTGCCCGCCCCCGTGCGGCGCGAAGGTCTCGGGGTCGAGGCGGCGGAGTCGGGCTTCCTGATGGTCATCACGCTCAGGTCGCTCAGCGGGGCGACGGATGAGCTGAGCCTGGGCGATTACCTGTCCCGCAATCTGGCCGAGGAACTCAAGCGGGTCCCCGGTGTCGGGCGCGTGCAGCAATTCGGCTCGGAACGCGCGATGCGGGTCTGGGTCGATCCGGCGAAGCTCTCCGCATATGGCCTGAGCATGGCCGATGTGACCGGGGCGATCGCGCGCGAAAACGCGCAGGCCACGCCCGGCCGGGTCGGCGATGAACCCACGGTACCGGGCACCCGGGTTTCGACCCCGCTCACCATCCGGGGCCAGCTGACCACGCCCGAGGCCTTTGCCGGGATCACGCTGCGCGCCAATACCGACGGCGCGCGCCTCGTGCTGGGTGATGTCGCCCGGCTGGAGCTTGGCGCGCAGACCATGGCCTTCAGCGTCAGCAGCAACGGCAAAGGGGCCGCCGCCGCCGCCATCCAGATGTCGCCCGGCGCCAATGCCGTCAGCACCTCTGCCGCGATCGAGAAGCGGCTGGCCGAGCTGCGCCTTGCCATGCCCGAGGACATGGAGGTCTCGATCTCCTACAATACCGCGCCATTCGTGAAGGTCTCGATCACCAAGGTGATCCACACGCTGATCGAGGCCATGGTGCTGGTCTTCCTCGTGATCCTGCTGTTCCTGCAGAAGGTCCGCTATACGCTGATCCCGACCATCGTCGCACCTGTCGCGCTTCTGGGTACCTTCGCGGTGATGGCGCTTGCGGGCTATTCGATCAACGTGCTGACGATGTTCGGCATGGTCCTGGCCATCGGCATCATCGTCGACGATGCCATCGTCGTGGTCGAGAATGTCGAGCGCATCATGGCGCGGCAGGGGCTCTCGCCCCGGGCCGCGACCCAGCAGGCGATGCGCGAGATCTCGGGCGCCATCATCGGCATCACGCTGGTTCTGTCCGCGGTCTTCATTCCGATGGGCCTGGCGGGCGGATCGGTCGGCGCAATCTACCGCCAGTTCACGCTGTCGATGGCGGTGTCGATCCTGTTCTCGGCCTTTCTTGCGCTGACGCTGACACCGGCGCTTTGCGCCACGCTCCTGCGACCGGTGACAGGGCATGGCGAGGCGCGCGGTTTCTTCGGCCGGTTCAACCGCGGCTTCGACAGGATGACCCGGCGCTATACCGGCTGGGTCGGCTGGACGCTGAGGCGCGGCGGGCGGATGCTGGTGCTTTATGCCGTGCTGATCGGCGTCATGGCGGCGGGCTACATGCGCCTCCCGACCTCCTTCGTTCCGGACGAGGACCAGGGCAGCTTCATGGCCATGTTCGAACTGCCCGCCGGCGCCACCGCCGAGCGCACCCGCGCCGTGATCGCCGCCTACGAGGCCCATACCGCTACCCGTCCCGACATCACCGAGAATACCGTGATCCTCGGGTTCGGCTTCTCGGGATCGGGGCCGAATGCGGCGCAGGCCTTCACCAGCATGAAGGACTGGAGCGCGCGCAAGACCAGCGTCGACGAGGAAATCGCCGCCGCCGAGGCCGCCATGGCCGATATTCCCGAGGGGATGGCCATGATCATGAAGCCTCCGGCCATCGAATCCCTGGGCACCACCTCGGGCTTTTCGTTGCGGCTGGAGGATCGGGCCAATGCCGGACCCGCCGCGCTGAAGGCGGCAGAGGACCGGTTGATCGCCCTCGCGCAGGCCAGCCCGCTGCTGAGCGGGGTGATGAGCGAGGGCCTGCCCGACGGCATGAGCATCGCGCTGAAGATCGACCGGGAAAAGGCCCAGGCCCTCGGGCTGCGCTTCGACACGATCAGCGAGACGATCGGGACCGCCATCGGCTCGACCTATGTGAACGACTTCCCCAATCAGGGGCGGATGCAACAGGTGATCGTGCAGGCGGATGCCCCGGCCCGGATGCATGTCGAGGACGTGCTGCGGCTGGAGATGCGCAACCTCGAGGGCGGCATGGTGCCCCTGTCCGAGGTGGCGACCCCGGTCTGGGAAAGCACGGCGCTGCAACTGGACCGCTATAACGGCTATCCGGCCGCGCAGATCTCTGGCGAGGCGGCCGGCGGCGTGTCCAGCGGTGCGGCCATGGACGAGATGGAGCGGCTGGCCGGGGCGCTGCCGCAGGGCTTTGCCGTCGAATGGAGCGGACAATCGCTGCAGGAACGGCAATCGGCTAGTCAGGCGCCGATGCTGCTGGCGGCCTCGATGCTGGTGGTGTTCCTGGTGCTGGCGGCGCTTTACGAAAGCTGGTCGGTGCCCTTCGCGGTGATGCTGGTCGTGCCCCTGGGGCTTCTGGGGGCGGTGGCCGCGGTTCTGCTGCGCGGTGCGGACAATGACGTGTTCTTCAAGGTGGGACTCGTCACCATCATCGGCCTGTCTGCCAAGAACGCGATCCTGATGGTCGAATATGCCCGCCACCTGCGGGCCGGGGGCAGGGGGCTGAACCGGGCGATCCTGCAGGCCGCGCGGCTGCGTCTCCGGCCGATCCTCATGACCTCGATGGCCTTCATCCTGGGCGTCGTGCCGCTGATGCTGGCACAAGGCGCCGCATCCGAGATCCAGAATGTGATCGGGACCGGCGTCTTCGGCGGCATGGTCTCGGCCACGATGCTGGCCGTCTTCTTCGTGCCGGTGCTTTATGTCACTGTCAGCCGCCTGACTCGCGGACTGGCCCGGGAGAAGCTGCGAAAGACCGCGCCATGACCGATGCCCTGATCCTGATCGTCGAGGATGAGCCCGAGATCGCCGAGATCCTCGAGACCTATTTCGCGCGCGAGGGCTTTCGCGTGATCTGCGCCCGCGATGGCTCGACCGGGCTGGCCCATCATCAGCGCCTGCGCCCCGATCTGGTGGTGCTGGACATCAAGCTGCCCGGACAGGACGGCTACGAGGTGCTGGCCGCGATCCGGCGCCGGGGCGAGACGCCGGTCATCATGGTGACGGCCCTGGCCGAGGATCTCGACAAGTTGCAGGCGCTGCGGATCGGGGCCGACGATTACGTGGTCAAACCCTTCAACCCGCTTGAAGTGGTGGCCCGCGCCCGTGCCGTGCTGCGCCGCACGATGGGACGGGGGCCGGATCACCTGTTGCGGCTGGGGCCGCTGACGGTCGACCCACAAGCTTACCGCGCCGTCATCGATGTGGCTGCCGGGCCGCTCCCGCTGGAGCTGACCCCGACCGAATTCCGCATCCTCGCCCATATGGCGCGCTTTCCGGGGCGGGCCTTCGGCCGGGCCGAACTGGTCGATGCCTGCCTGCCCGAAGGGGCCGCGCTGGATCGCACCGTCGACAGCCATGTCAGCAACCTGCGCCGCAAGCTCGCGGCGACGGAGGCGGATGGCATGCTCGAAGCCGTGCGCGGGGTCGGCTACCGTCTGGATATGCCCCATGTCCGGTAACCTGAACGCCCGGATCACCAAGACGATGGTCGCGCTGACGCTGATCGCGACGCTCGTCGTCTCTCTGGGGCTGATGGCCTATTTCCTGTTCATCTACGACTGGATCTATCCCGACAGCGATGACCTCGCGGGGTGGCGGACCGCCGACACCGTCATGGTTCTGCTGCTGTTGGCCTTCGGGTTGCTGACCGCCTCGGGGATCGGCTGGCGGCTGGCGCGGCGCATCGTCGAGCCGCTGAAATCGGTGGCGGCGGCGGCGCGGCGGATCGCGACCGGCGATTTCTCGGCACGGGCCGACCTGCCGTCGGGCAGTTTCCGCGAGGCCGCGGACCTGCTTGCGGATTTCAACGCCATGGCCGAGCGCCTCGAACGCGCCGAGGCCGAGCTGGCCTATTCCAACTCGGCCATCGCGCATGAGCTGCGCACCCCGCTGACGATCCTGCGCGGCCGCCTGCAGGGCATGTCGGATGGCGTCTTCGATCCGACGCCGCAGCTCTATACGCGCCTGATCGAGCATGTGGATCACCTCTCGGCCCTTGTGGAGGAGTTGCGCACGCTGGCCTTGAGCAATGCGGGCCAGCTCGAGCTGAACCGGGACCGGTTCGATCTGGCCGGGGAGGTCGGCGCCGCGCTGAACGGGCTGGAGGCGGACCTGACCGCGGCGGGCATCACGCTGACCCGCGCGCTTGCCCCGGCCCGGATCGAGGCGGACCGGACCCGGCTGCGCCAGGCCTGCGTCGCGGTGCTGGAAAACTGCCGCCGCTATGCGCCTCAAAGCCATGTCCATGTCGAGACCCGCGCCGATGGCGACGAGGTGGTCTTTCGCTGTTCGGATACCGGGCCCGGGCTTTCCGCCGAAGATCGGGCGCGCGCCTTTGACCGGTTCTGGCGGGCCGATGCCTCGCGCGGGCGCAGTCTGGGCGGCTCGGGCCTCGGCCTGCCCATCGTGCGCGCCATCGCCCGCGCCCATGGCGGCGAGGCGCGGATCATCCCGCAGCCGCCTCCGGGGCTGACCGTGGAGCTCCGCCTGCCGAAAAGCGCCTTGCCTGCCGGACAGACCGATGACTGACGATCCCGGGCATTACGACGACCTGGCCGCGCGGCATGTGTCGATACGGCGCGTCCTGCGGCTGTTCGCCCCCTATCGGGCGCGGATCGGGGCCGTGGTGGCGTTGATGATCCTTGCATCGGCCATCGGTCTGGCCGGGCCGTTCCTTCTGCGCGCGATCATCGACATCGCCTTGCCCTGGCGACGCTGCCCGCGCTGACGCTGCTTGCGGGCGGGCTGTTGATGCAGACCGGTAAGCCTGCCAGCATCGGCACGCTCGTCGCGATGATCGCGCTTCAGGAACAGCTTCTGTGGCCCTTCGAGCAATTGCTCGAGGTCGCTCGCGATGCCCGCAAGACCCGTGCCCTCTTTGCCCGCGTCTTCGAATATCTCGACAAGCCGGTCGAGATCACCGAGCGCGCCGATCCGGTGACCATCCACCGGTCCGACATGCGCGGTGCGGTGCAGCTGGACCATGTCAGCTTTGCCTATGGGGGGCAGTCCCTCCGGGCGATCGATGATGTGACCCTGATCATCCCGGCGGGCAGCCATGTCGCCATCGTCGGGCCGACGGGCTCGGGCAAGACCACGCTCGGCTACCTTCTGGCGCGGCTTTACGATGTCGAAGCTGGCGCGATCCGCTTCGACGGGGTGGATCTGCGCGATCTCGGCTTTGCGACGCTGTCGCAGATGCTGGGGGTCGTGTCGCAGGAGCCCTATCTGCTCAATGCCTCGGTGGCCGAGAACCTGCGCTTTGCCTGCCCCGAGGCGACCGGGGCCCAGATGATCGCGGCCGCGAAGGTGGCGCAGATCCATGACCATATCGCGGCCTTGCCCGAGGGCTATGACACCCTGGTCGGCGAGGGAGGCTTCCGGTTCTCGGGCGGCGAGAAGCAGCGCCTGGCGCTGGCCCGCACCATTCTGCGCGACCCGCCGATCCTGCTGCTGGACGAGGCGACGAGCGCGCTCGATACCCGCACCGAACGCGCGATGTCGCAGGCCCTGGATGCGCTGGCGAAGGGCCGCACGACCATCACCATCGCGCATCGGCTCTCGACCGTCCGCGATGCCGACATGATCGTGGTCATGCAGCACGGACGGATGGTCGAGACCGGCATCCACGCGGCGCTGGCGGCGAAAGGCGGTGTCTATGCCGGGCTTCTGGCCGGCGCGTGACCCCCGGGCGCGCCTTGATCCGTGCCGGGGATCAGTGCTGGAAGGCCACGGCCCGACGCCCCTGGGCCAGCAGGAAGAACACCAGGACCGCCAGAAGGCCCATCAGCAGGGCCGCTGTCGTCAGCAGCACCGAATGGGTCGCGGAAAACGCGGCCTTGCCGGCGGCGATCACCGCCGCCCCCTGGTCGGCGTCAAGCTGCCGGGCGGCAATGTAGACATCGCCGATCGAGCGTGCCGCCTGGTCGGCCAGCGGCTCCGGTACGCCCTCGGGCAGGACAAGATGGCGTCCGAACACCACCGACATGAAGACCCCGAACAGCGTGATCCCGAGACCGCTTCCCAGCTCGTATCCCGTCGCCTCGAGCGAGCCCGCGGCCCCGGCCTCACGCGCATCGGCCGCGCCCATGATCGCGATCGACGAGGCGGTAAGCCCGATGCTCAGCGCCAGCCCGAGGAGCACCAGCAGCACTGGCACGACCAGCCCGGGATGGTGGAAATCCGTGACGGCAAGGCCTGCAAGCGCGCCCGCTGAGATCGCCAGCGACAGGCAGGCCACCGGCCGCAGACCGAAGCGCTCGGACAACCAGCCCGCGACGGGTCCGCCAAGCCCCGCGGCCACCATGATCGGGATCATGAAAACCCCGGCCTGCAGCGGGGTCTTGCCCAGGACATATTGCAGCTCCTGCGCCAGCGTCAGTTCGACCCCCGCCAGAGCGCCGCTGGCCACGATGGCCATGATGATCCCCGCCAGGATCGCCGGGCGCGCAAACAGCGACAGATCCAGCATCGGCTCGGCGCTCAGCAGCTGCAGGCGGGCAAAGACCGACAGCAGAGCCACGCCCAGGACCAGAACCGGCAGCACGACCGCGACCGGCTGTTTCGCGCCGAACCCCGCCTTGATGGCATAGACGGTGGCGATCATTCCGAGGATCAGCAGCAGCGCCTGGCCGATGGCCCAACGGCCGGGGCTGAGCTCCTCGTGGCGCGGCAGCAAGAGCCAGCAGACCGGCAGAACGAACAGCATCACCGGCAGGTTGATCAGGAAGACCGAGCCCCACCAGAAATGCCCCAGCAGCGCGCCGCCGATCAGCGGCCCCACCGCCGCACCGGCCGCGCCCACCGTGCCCCAGAGACCCAGCGCGAGACCGCGCTCGGCCGGGTCTTCGAAGGTGCGGCGGATGACCCCCAGCACGCAGGGCGTGATCATCGCCCCGCCAACCGCCAGCAGCATCCGCGCGGCGATCAGCAGGGCCGGGCTCGGCGCATAGGCCGCCAGGGCCGAGGCAAGGCCAAAGACTGCCAGCCCGGTCAGAAGGATGCGCCGGGTGCCGACACGGTCCGCCAGGGTGCCCATCGGCACCAGAAGCCCCGCCATCAGCAGCGGATAGATGTCGATGATCCACAAGACCTCGGTGTTGCTCGCCCCCAGCGCCTGGGTCAGTGTCGGCACCGCCACATGCAGGATCGTCATGTCCAGCACCACCGGCAGAAAGGCCAGCATCACCGCCAGCAACACCAGCCAGCGGTTCGGATCGGGTCGGGGAAGGGGCATGCATCACCTGAAATCGCGTTGCATCCGGCATATAAATACATACGTATGGATTTCAACGTTCCGACGACCGCACCGAGGAGGCTCATGGGCAGAACTCCGACGATCACCCGCGACCGATTGCTCGACGTCGCCGAAGAGATAGTGCGCAAGGGGGGCGGGGCGGCTCTGACCATCGGCGCGCTGGCCCGGGCGGCGGGCGTCTCCAAAGGCGGGGTGCAGTATTCCTTCGCCAGCAAGGACGACCTCGTGCGGGCTCTCATCGAGCGATGGACCAGCCAATTCGACGCCATGATGGAAGGCGAGACCGGTGACGACCCGCTGGCCTTCGTCCGACGCTACATCGCGGCGACCCGGGCCTCGCAGCAGGCCATGGATGCCAAGATGGCGGGGCTCATGGTCACCTACCTCGAAGACCCGGCCAACCGACAGGAGACACGCGACTGGTATTGCGGGGTCTTCCACCGGCTCGGCGGCGGTTCGGCCGACGCCCGCGCGGCGCGGGTCGCCTTCCTCGCGGTCGAGGGGCTTTTCCTCATGCACATGAACGGGATCGACGAGGACGGGGACTGGCGCGGCTTTCTCGACGACGTCGAGGCGGTCCTTGCGCGGCTGACCAGCTGAGCCCTTCGTTGCGTTGATCAGCTGGCGGAAGGATCGCCGCGCGCAACTGGGCGTCACGCGCTGAAGATGACGGGTGTTTTCAGCCCGAACCGCTCATGTCAGCCCCTGCGGGCCCAGGCGCCTTCGGGGACGTCATCAAGGGCGGTTTTCCAGGCGTCGCTGCGATGGCTCGGGCGGCTGGACATGGCGCAGGCGGCGGCGATGAGACGGTCGATGTGCTTTTTCCGCTCGGGCTCGCTTATCCGCGAGACAGCGTAGGCAACCTGAAGCGGCTCGACCTCAAATCCCATGTATTCCAGCGCGAGCTTGCGGATCGGCATCAGAAGCGGGTCAATCGGGCCATAAACGCCTTGCTCCGAGAACCGCTCGGGCGTGCCTCCGGTGGTGACCGAAATCATCGCCCGCCGCCCCTTGAATATGTCGGTGTCAAACCGCCGACCGTCAACGTAGCCGAAACCGTAGCTCAGCACGCGGTCAATCCAGCCTTTCAGCAATGCGGGCGGTCCTCCCCACCAGATCGGAAATTGCAGAATGACCGCGTCCGCTTGCGCCACCCGTGCCTGTTCGCGCGCAATGTCAGGCGCATAGGTTCCGGCCCGGGCGGCGTTCGCCTGTTCGGCCTGGACGTGAAAGCGGGCCGGATCGGCGCGCTCGGTCATGTCCGCCGGGGAAAGGTCGGCGCGGAAACCCTCGGCGGCAAGGTCCGAGATGGTGACCTCGTGACCCGCGGCGCGCAGGGCCTCGGCGGTGGCGAAGGCGAGCGCATGGTTGAACGAGGCCGGATCGGGATGAGCGATGGCGATCAGGACATGTGTCATGTGTCAGACCATGAAACGGGGAATGAAAAGGGCGACTTGCGGCACCAGTGCAATGATCGCCAGCACCAGCAGGCAGATGGCGATCAGTGGCAGCGCCTCGCGGATGACGCGGGTCACCGGCTGTCCGGATATCGCGGCGCCGATGAACAGGAGGATGCCGACCGGCGGCGTGGCCATGCCGATCACGACATTGAGCACCACGACAGTCCCGAACTGCACGGAATCCATTCCGATGAGATCCTGGAACTTCAACAGGATCGGCATGGTCAGGATGAGAATCGAGATCGGCTCGAGGAACATGCCGAGGACCAGCAGAAAGATGTTGAGCAGCAAAAGGATCAGCAGTGGGTTCTCGGTCAGCGAGAGCATTCCGTCGGCAATGAGCTGCGGCACCTGTTCCAGCGTGAAGACGAAGGAAACGATGCTGGCCATCGAGGTAATGAAGAGGATGGATGTCGAGACCAGCGCGGTGGCGATCAGCGCCTCCCAGACACGGCTCGGCGTCAGCTCACGGTAAATGAAGCCGATGATCAGCGCATAGCCCACAGCCACTGCAGCGGCCTCGGTCGGGGTGAAGATGCCCGCCTTGATCCCCACGAGGATGATCAAGGGCAGGATCAGTGCCGGGAGGGTGCGCCGGGTGGATGCAAAGCGCTCGCGCGCGGTCATCCTGGGGATCACCGGAAAGCCATCGCGCCTGGCCCGCCAGGTCGCATAGATCAGAAGCCCGGTGGCGATCAGGATGCCGGGCATGATCCCCGCCAGGAAAAGCTGCCCGATGGAGGCTCCTGACAGGACGCCGTAGATGATCATGGTGATCGACGGCGGGATGATCGGCCCCATCACGGAGCTTACCGCGATGAGCGCCGCCGCATAGGCGGGCGGCATCCCCTGTTTCGACATCGAGGGGATCAGGATCGACCCCAATGCCGACGCTTCGGCGGTCGCGCTTCCCGAGATTCCGGCGAAAAACCCTGACGACAGGATCGATACCGAAGACATGCCTCCGGGCCGGTGCCCGACCATGGCGCGTGCGAAGGTCACGATGCGTGTGGTCACGCCGCCCACGTTCATAAGTGCCCCGGCCAGCAGGAACAGCGGGATGGTCAGAAGCACGAATTGGTCGATGCCCGCGATCATCCGTTGCGGAAGCATCAGCGCCATCGCACCATTGCCCGACAGGTAAAGATATGCGGTCCCCGCGATGCCGAGCGTCAGGGCAATCGGCACACCGGTTGCCAGAAAGGCTGCGAAAAGAAGAAAGAAGCTGCTCATGTCATCTCGGAGGTTTGGGCGAGAGCTGCGTCTTCCTCGCCGAGGTTCAGGATCACCTGCCGATGGAAATCGACGACGAGCCCGGTGAGGATGTGTCCGGCAAGCAGCACCATCCCGACCGAAACGCTGATATAAACCCAGCGGATTGACAGCCCGAGAGCCTCGCCTGTCACTGCGGACCATATGAAATCGAGGGCAGGGATCGTCTGGGTTCCCATGCGTTCGGCGAAATCCCAGCCATACCAGGTCATCACCGCGAGGAAGGCCAGGATCGGCACCGCCATCACGGCGCGCAGCCCCCATCTCAGGCGTGCCGACAGCAGCGAGGGCACGAAGTCCAGGGACACGAATTCGCCCTTGCTGAAGGCCAGTCCCAGCACGAGGAAGGTTTGCCAGATCAGCAGGTAGCGACACAGCTCCTCGGCCCAGATCAGGCTTCCGCCGAGCACATAGCGCCAGAACACCTGTGCCAGCATGATCGCAACTATGGCCGCCATGCTCAGCCCTGCAAGGCCCCGAATAAGGCACAAGTAGCCCGCAACGAGACGGGCGAGCGGCCCGCTCCTGTACTGCATGTTTTCGTCCTTAGGTATGTCCGGCACGCGCGGGGCTCGGCCCTCGCAGCGTGTTCAGGTCTGAATCATGCGGATTTGGCCGCGGCTTCCACCATCGCCGCGATGAGCGGGTCCTTCGACGACCAGTCGGCCGTCAGGCCTTCGACACGGGCACGCATCTCCGACAGATCGGTCAGCTCCGCGATCTCGACGTCCCTGGCGGCCAGTTCTTCGCGGCCCTCGAGGTCCTGCTGTTTGGCGTATTCAATCGTCGCGGCGGTGGACATCTTCCCTGCTTCCACGACGACGTCCCGCTCTTCTTCATCCAGCCCTTCGAAGAAGCGCTCCGACATCAGCGTTGTCATGTGCCAGGGATAATGCCCGGTAAGGGTGAAATGCTTGCCCACCTCCCACAGGTTCTCCCCCAGCATCGACGAGACGTTGATTTCGACGGCGTCGATAACGCCGGTTTCAAGCGCGCCGTAAACCTCGCCATAGGGCAGACCGGCAGGCGCGGTGCCCACCGTTTTCCAGATCTGCTGGTGCAGCGGCACCGGCACGATGCGCGTCTTGAGCCCGGCGAAATCCTCGATACTGGCGACATTTCGGTCGATCGACAGGAAATGCCGCTGGCCGGTATTGGCGATCGAGAGGCCGACCAGGCCGGCGGGACGCAAATCATCGAGGATCTGCTGTCCGACAGGGCCATGCGCGAGCTTGCCGAAATGATCGTAGTCGCGGATCAGGAACGGCATCTGCCAGGCGTTCATCGCCTGCCGCCCGGTGACCAGGGGCACCAGCACCCCCGAGACGCTCACGACATCCATCGTCCCTGCCACCGCGCCTTCAAGCAGCTGCTTGTCATCGCCAAGCTGGCGGTTGGGGAAGATCCGCACATCAAAGCCGCCCGGGCGCAGTTCCTCGAGCGCGGCGGCAAAGCTGGTGGCCATGATGTGGCCGGGGTGGACCTCGTTCGCGGCATGGGCAAAGCGCATCCTCCTGCCGGAAGCGCGGGCGATATTCGGCGCGGCCAGCACTGTGGTGAAGGCGGCGCCGCGGGTCAGCAATCGTCTGCGGGTAATGGTCATTCAGGTCTCCTCCCTGTGAATAACTCAGGCCTGTTCCGGCATCGGATAGTCCTCTGCATTCAGAACCCACCCCGGCTTGAGCGAGAAATCCTCGCGCGGCGGGCTGAATATGTCGGCAAGCAGGTTGTCGCCGGGGCCGGTGGCGCGCGTGGTGTGGATCACGGGCGGCGGGACCACCAACAGCGACGGGGCGGCCATTTTCAGCACCTTGTCGTCTTTCCAGTCCGCCATGTCCGATGTCCAGCTCCAGCGCAGATAATGCGTGAACTCGCCGCTCAGCGCGAGGCTGCCCTGTTCGAAGTCGTCGTGGTGATGCGGCGACATCTTCGAAGGGTCACGCGGCCCCTCGAACGGCTCGAGCACGTTCACCATCAGCGTGGTGCAGCGGAAGATCCGCCCGAAACGACCCGGCTCCGGCGCCACATCCAGACTGTAATGCCGGACCTTGAAGCCGCCTTTCGGAGCGGGCCAGGCGGTCAGCGGCTTTACATGGCTGCGCGGCCGGTCATAGCCGCCGGCATTGCCGCACAGCGCCAGAAGGTCTTCGTTCGCGGTGGTGAACAGGCGGACGATCTCGCCCCCCTCGGGGGTCACACGGCTGTCGCCGGCGGGGACGAAGGCGATGGAATGGCCCGGCACCTCGGTCACCGCGCCGTTCCATTCGATGGTCGCGCCGCCCTTTGGCAGCAGCACGCAATATTCATCAACCTGCGCCACGCGGTCGAAGCTGGCACCGGGGGCGGCATGGCTCAGAGCGACCAGGAAATTGTGACCGCGTTGCAGCCAAGTCTGGCCGGTGTCGTCATCCAGCTGCGGTGGGCTGTCGTAGAACGTCGCAACCTGCTCCTCGGCGACAAGGCCGGTGACGCCGATCATGCTGTCGGCGGGCGTGCTTGCCAGTGCGGCCCTCGGGTCGGACTTGTCGTACATGCTCTCCCTTTCTCTCCCGCGGTGTACCGCCACCATCGGCGAATGTTCCGCTTGGCGAAACTGTGTTTCCTTTAACGGAACATATTTATCGGCAGATCTGTCTGTCAAGCCACATGATGGGCACCGGGCGAAGGCCGGTCGGGAGCCACGAAAGCGCAGGCATGCGAAGACAACGCGCCGGCGGCGCGGTTCGTCGTCAGCAAGTGGGATGCGTCAGCGCAGAAGCTGGTCGCCCGAATGCCCCATCAAGACCGAAACCTGGCGGGCCGTTTCCAGCAACGCCTCTATCTGCTCGGGCGACGGCTCTGCGCCAAGCGACTGAGTCAGGTTGACACAACCGACCGTGCCGCAAACCATGTTGGCGCCATCGAGGACCGGGCTCGCCAGCGTGTTGAGGCCCAGCGCCGCCTGGTCCGGCGCGGTCGCCCAGCCGCGTTCCCGAATGAGCTCGAACTCGGCCTGGAGCCTGTCGGGATCGGTGATGGTCGCTTCGGTAAAGGCGGTCAACGTGCCGCCAAGCACCCTGTTGCGAAAGGCCTCGGACGAGAACGCCGCCGCCACCTTGCCCTGTGCGGAGCCGTGAAAGCTGAGCAGCGATCCGACGCGCACCCCGATCTCGATGGGCGAGCGGCCCGAAACCGTGGCGATCACCAGCATCCCGTCCGGGGTCAGCTGCGAGGCCACGGTGGAATGGCCAAGCCTGTCGCGCAGCGCCAAAAGCGCGTCTCTGGTGGCGGCAATCAGCCCGGTGCCTTCCAGCACCGCCTGCCCCAGCGACACCAGTTGATGGCCAACCTCGTACCGTTCGGAATCCTCGTGCTGAAAGACATACCCCTGCTGCACCAGGGTCTGAAGGTGTCGGTGAATGCGACTTTTCGAAGTGCCAAGCGCGGTGGCCAGGCTGGTGACGCCGACACCCTTCCCGGTGCGGCTCACATGTTCGACGATCTGCATGGTCAGGATCACCGATTGCAGGCCCTCGCCCATCTTCTTGTCGTTTTCCATGCGTGTCCTCCGTTGGCACTGATCAAGGGTTTTACAGGCCCCGAATGAGGCGTGGCAACGTCGGGACGGACGGGGCCGGCCCTTGACTTCTGTGCGATTCGAAAAATAATAGAACACAATTCCGCTGAGCGGGACAGTGCGGAATTCATATGGGAGGAGAACGCGTGAAGATGCAGGGCACCATGCCTCTGGAACATGAGGCCCGGATTTCCGAGCTTCTGGTCGGAGCCGTCGATCCGCATGTGCATAGCGGGCCATCCATCGCGCCGCGTGCGCTGGACCATCTTGAACTGGCCCGGGAGCTGTCAGAAGCCGGGTTTTCGGCGGTAGTGACCAAGGATCACGACTATTCCGGCGTGATGTGCGCCACGATGATCGCGCACCATCACCCCGATCTGACAACACGGGTGTTCTCGGGCATCGCGCTGAACAACGTGGTGGGTGGGCTCAACCCTTACGGGGTCGAACATACCGCGGCGATGGGCGGCAAGATCGTTTGGCTACCGACACTTGCGGCAGAGAACCACCTGTCCTGGCAGGCCACGTCCGGATGGTCTCATCCCGCCTCCACCTCAAGGATACGGGCGGCGACGGCGGTCAGGCTATGGGACGACGATGGCAAGATGCTGCCGGAGCTTCACGACATTCTTGATGTCTGCGCCGCGACAGGGCTCGCCCTGGCAAGCGGGCATGTGCATGTCTCTGAGACGAAGAAGATCTTTGCCGAAGCCAGGAAGCGCGGGGTGGAGCGGCTGATCTTCACCCATCCCGAGGATATCGTCGGCGCCTCGATGGAGGACACCAGGGAGATCGCCGACATGGGGGCGATGGTCGAGCATTCGCTTGCCTTCTTCCTGGAAGGATCGAAATTCCGCACCCATACGACCGAACAGCTCGGGGAATATATCGAGCTGGTGGGCCCGGAACGGACGATCCTGTGTTCGGACCTTGGGCAGGTTGGCACGCTGACCCCGCTGCAGGGATTTCGGCGCGCGGTCTCCGACTGCCTGTCGCTGGGATATGACGACGCTGCGGTACGGGCGATGGTGTCGGGCAACGCGGCGCAGGTCATCGGCCTGGACAGGTAACACAGGGCACGCCCTTCCGCGGCTCTGCCCAGGCGATATCGAAAAGACGCAGGGGCGGGCGCCGGAGCGGCGGCCTGGAAAGAAGGTTTTCGAATGCAGGACATCTATATTCTCGGGGCTGCCCGGACGCCCATCGGCAGCTTTGGCGGCGCATTGTCGTCGCTTGGCCCCGACGCGCTGGGACGCATTGCGGCCGAGGCGGCGATTGCGCGGGCAGAGGTCTCGGCCAGGATGATCGACAATGCGGTCGCGGGGAACGTGATCCCGACCCAGCCGCGTGACATGTACCTGGCGCGCGCGGTCGCGATGGATGCGGGGATGCCGGCGACGTCGCAGGCGCTGACGCTGAACCGGCTTTGCGGCTCGGGCGCACAGGCGATCGCCACCGCAGCGACGATGATCCGCGCCGGGGAAAGCCGCCTCGCGCTGGCCTTCGGCGCCGAGGCGATGAGCCGGGCGCCCCATACCGTCGGCGGGATGCGCGACGGCGTAAAGATGGGCGATGCCTCGGTCACCGACTGGCTGACCGGCGCGCTGAGCGATCCCTTCGACATCGGTCACATGGGGGTCACAGCCGAAAACGTGGCCGGGCTGCACGGCATCACGCGGCAGGAACAGGATGCGTTTGCGGCCGAAAGCCAGCGTCGGGCCGGGATCGCAATTGAGGAAGGTCGGTTCGACACGCAAATCTGCCCGGTCACCATCAAGGGACGGCGCGGCGATACCGTGGTGTCGCAGGATGAATACCCCAAGCCCGGTACCGACGCCGCAAGGCTGGCGGGGCTGCGGCCCGCCTTCCGCAAGGACGGCACGGTGACGGCGGGCAATGCCTCGGGGATCAACGATGGGGCTGCGGCGCTGGTGCTGGCCGGTGAAGACGCGGCCAGGGCTGCCCACCCCATCGCCCGGCTGTTGTCATGGTCGGTGGCGGGCGTCCCCCCCGAGGTCATGGGGCTGGGCCCTGTCGAGGCGGTTCCGCTGGCGCTGTCCCGCGCGGGGCTGTCATTGGCCGAGATCGACGTGATCGAAAGCAACGAGGCGTTCGCCGCGCAGGCCATCGCCGTGAACCGCCTGCTCGGTCTCGACCCCGAGAAGGTAAACCCGAACGGCGGCGCGATTGCGCTGGGCCATCCGCTTGGCGCGACGGGGGCGATCCTTGCCGTCAAGGCGATACACGAGCTGCAGCGGATCTCTGGGCGCTATGCCCTTGTCACCATGTGCATCGGCGGGGGGCAGGGCATCGCGCTGGTCATCGAGCGGCTGGAGGATACGGCATGAGTTTTCGGGACAGGCTCCTGGCAGGTGAGGTGCTTATCGGCACCTTCGTCAAAACGCCAAGCCCGCATGTGGTCGAGATACTCGGTCTCGCCGGGCTCGATTTTGCGGTGATCGATCAGGAACATGCGCCCATCGGCCTGGCGGAAATGGACATGATGGCGATGGCGGGGCGTGCGGTTGGCCTGCCCCTGCTGTCCCGGCGCTGGGGCAAGGGAACGGACTGGATCGCTCCGCTGATGGATCTTGGCATGACCGGGGTCATGGTGCCCCATGTGCTGGACCCGGAGGGCGCCGAAGCAGTCTGCGACGCCGTGAAATTCGCCCGTTTGAAACGGGGTCTGTCGCCCTCTCCACGGGCGGGAGATTACGGTGGCATGAGCATTCCGTCCTATCGCGAAAAGAGCGACACGGAGTCGGTCGTGATGGTGCAGATCGAAGATGAATGCGCGCTTGCACATCTGGATGCGATTGCCGCCATCAAGGACGTCGATCTGGTCTTCATTGGCCCGGCGGACCTGTCGCAATCCATGGGCGTGGGGTTCCCGTCGCCCGAGCTGGACGACGCCATCATGACCATCGTCGAAGCTTGCAAACATGCGGGCTGTGCCGTCGGCTTGTTCGTCGGCGATGCCGCCGCAATTCCTGCCTGGGTCGAAAAGGGCGTGGGCGTTTTCGTCTGCGGCTCGGACCAGGCCCTGTTGCGCAAGGGTGCGGCAGGCATCATGGCCGCGAGGTAATATATCCGCCACCCTGGCAGAATCCGCTTTCATTGCAGCACGGAAAGGATTGCGACCTGCCTCCGCGAAATCCCTCATCCCCGCTGAAGCATGCCTTCGAGCCGCGAAGGTCCGCAGAGCGGACGAGGGCTGCATGCGGCCTGAGCACCGACTTGCGTGGCCGATCAGGGCCGCAATCGTGATCTCAGTGAAGCGCAAGCCGTGACGGCCCGTTCCGCTGAGTCCGGGGTCCCCTACCTCTGCTGCACTGGTTGTGCGACCAAGGTCGGCGTCCGTTGACCCTTCTGTCCGAACCACGCGCTGGCGAGCGCGAGGACCATGCCGACGATTTGAAGCGGAGAAAGCGTCTGGCTCAGGATGACCCAGCCTAGCAGGACTGCCGCGACGGGGCTCAATCGCCCAAGGGGCGAAACGGCCGAGGGCCCGAGCAATGCGATCCCCCGGAACCAGAGAATGTAGGTGATC